>DASYGC010000084.1:0-7266 GCA_036000225.1 Ktedonobacterales bacterium
TCCCAGCATGCAGCCCGGCCTGCAGACCAACCAGTACCTGCTAGTGAACGCCACCGCCTACTGGTTTGGTAGGCCACAGCGCGGCGATGTGATCGTCTTCCACGACAACCAATCCACGATCTGTGGCAATCCCGGCAACACCGATCTGGTAAAGCGGGTGGTTGCCATTCCGGGCGATACGATCCAGATCACGGCGACGCAGGTCGTGGTTGATGGGATCACTTTGCGAGAACCCTACATCCTGGCGGCTCCAGGCAACGCGCAGAGCTCAGAGGTCGTCCCTCCCACCAAACTCGGCGCCAACCAGTTCTTCGTGTTGGGTGACAACCGGTTGAACAGTTGCGACTCACGCTTCCCGTCCGTTGGCGTTGTGCCGCGTTCGGCTATTCATGGCCGGGCATTGCTGGTGTTCTGGCCGCTCGGCCAGCTCCACTGGCTGCCCAACTATTCAACCGTATTCGCCAAAGTGCATGCCTAGTTGGGCGATGAAGCTAGCGCCAAGGGGTGGCCGGTGACCGACTTGCGCGAGATCGTCGCGCGCCGCGTGAAGGCCCAACAGCGTGCCCATCTCGTGCGCGAGATTGTCGAGACGGTGCTGTTGACCGCCCTGATCTTCGCGGTGGTGCGCATTACCTTGCAGACCTACCGCATTGATCCGCTGAGCCCGAGCATGGAACCCAGCTTGATAGCGGGCCAGCTTACCCTGGTGAACGCCACCGCCTACTGGTTCGGTGGGCCGCAACGCGGCGAGGTCATCATCTTCCACCACCGCCATATCCCTGTCGATCCCACCGAGTTGAAGGCCGGCTGCACGCTTGAGAGCGACTCGCACGGTCAGTTGATGACGTGCGACTATGTCAAACGGGTGATCGCTCTCGCGGGCGATACGGTGCAGGTCACGGCCACCCAGGTGATCGTCGACGGGGTGGTCTTGCGCGAACCTTACATTCAGGTGCCCCCTGGTGGCGCGCAGAGCTCGCAGGTGCTGCCCCCGACCACGATCGGGCGCAATCAATACTTCGTGCTGGGCGACAACCGGCTGAACAGCACGGATTCACGTTTCTTCGGATCGGTGGCCCGCGCCGACATCGTCGGTCGTGTCGTGCTGGTGTTCTGGCCGCTCAACCAGGCGCACTGGTTGCCCAACTATGCCGCCGTGTTCGCCAGCGTGCATGCTTGAGCGTGGCCTGCTGGCGG
The DNA here is from genome assembly GCA_036000225.1 of Ktedonobacterales bacterium. Classification (GTDB taxonomy): domain Bacteria; phylum Chloroflexota; class Ktedonobacteria; order Ktedonobacterales; family JADMIN01; genus DASYGC01. The sequence goes on from DASYGC010000084.1 coordinate 1,198, forward strand.
GTGAAATCGCGTACGCCCCTCCGCTGTTCGCCGCGCAAGCTGCCGGCGCAGAGGGCGCCGTCCGCGGAGCCTTGATCTTGAACGGAGGCGAAGCGGATATGGCGGGAATTCTCACGCCAGTGGTGGTGACCGGTAGCATTGTCCTCGGCCTCCTGGTGCTGCTGGCTGCGGTGGTGCTGGCGTTCGCCTATCGGCAGGCGCGCATGCTGTTGCGGCCCGTGCGTGTGCCACTGGCGCTGCATCCGGATGATGTGGATCTGGCGGTCGAGGACCTCTGGATCCCCAGCCCGCGCGGACGGCTCGCCGCGTGGTATGTGCCGGCGCGCAACGGCTGCACGCTCATCTGCTGTCACGGCATCAACGACAATCGTGGCCAGTGGCTGGCGCAGGTGGCGCGGCTGCACCGCGAGCGCGGCTATGGCGCGCTGCTCTTCGATTTCGCCGGACATGGGCAGAGCGAGGGCGATCAGGTGACCTTTGGCGTGCGCGAGCAGCAGGATGTGGCCGCCGTGCTGGCCTATCTGCGCCAGCGCGGCGATGTCAATCTGGCGGGGCTGGGCATCCTGGGCTACTCGCTGGGCGCCATCACCAGTGTACTGGTGGCGGCGGCCGAGCCGAGCCTGCGCTGTGTGGTGATCGAGAGTGGCTTCGCCGATCTGCAGCGCGACATCGGCGTGCTCTTCCACCGCTTCACTGGTCTGCCCGCGTTCCCGTTCGCCAACTTGGTGGTATTCTGGGGCCAGCGCATCGCCGGCGTCAGCCTGGGGCAGATTCGCCCCGCCGAGGTCATCGGGCGCATCGCGCCGCGCGCCGTGCTGGTGATCTCTGACCTCAAGGATGCCCTGGCCGACGAGCCCTACGATGGCGAGCACCTGTATGCCCGCGCTGGCGAACCCAAGGCGCTCTGGCAGGTACCGGAGGCGCAACACGTCCAGGCCTTTACCGACCGGCCCGACGAGTGGATCGCCCGCGTGGGCGCGTTCCTCGATGAGCATCTGGCGGCACCGCTGGACGAGCGGGCGTCCGACGAACGCGTGAGGTTCCCGCATGCCTGAGTTGCCGGAAGTCGAATACATCGCGCGCCAGCTACGCACGGCGCTCGTCGGGCGCGACATCGTCGCGGCGGAGGTGCTCTGGCCGCGGGCGATCGCGACCCCCGATAGCGCCGAGTTTGCCGCGCGGATTGCGGGTCAGCGCGTCACCGGGATCGGACGTCGCGCCAAGTATCTGCTGATCGAGCTGGGCGACGGCGATGTGCTGCTGGTCCACCGGCGCATGACGGGCAATCTGATTCTGGCAGGAGCTCTGACTGAGGCGGCGGTTGATGTGCCGTACACGCGGGTGCGCTTCACTCTCGACGATGGGCAACGCCTGCTCTTCACCGACCCGCGCAAGTTTGGGCGGTTGGCGCTGCTGCCAATGGCTGATCTGCCACACTTCTTCCGGGCGCTTGGCCCCGAACCACTAGAAGACGCCTTCACCGCCGCGGCGCTGGGCGCGCGGCTGGCGGGGCGCGCGCGCGCCATCAAGGCGCTGCTGCTGGATCAGGCGGTTCTCGCCGGGCTGGGCAACATCTACGCTGACGAGGCACTCTTCCGCGCGGGCATCCATCCACTGCGCCCAGGGACATCGCTCGTACCGGCGGAGATCGCCGCGCTGCACGCCGCCATCCGCGCGGTGCTGATGAGCGGCATCGAACACGGCGGCACCACCATTGGCCGCCATCGCGACATCTACGATGAGGCTGGCGCCAATCTGGAGCACCTGCTGGTCTACCAGCATACGGGGCAACCCTGTGTGCGCTGCGGCACGAGCATCCAGCGTATCGTCGTGGCGCAGCGCGGTACGCACTTCTGTCCGCATTGCCAACCCGCCACGACTCCCGAGCGGTGAGGGCCAATGCTTGCTTGAAGTCCCGTGCGGTCAGGGCTTCGCGGTTGGGCTCGGCGTCGGGGTATTGCTCGCGACAGTGGGCTGGGTCGTCGCGGTCGGTGGGGTATATGGCGCCGCCGTGAAGAAGGTCTGGGCGTAGAACGCCTGACCCTTGTACGTGGCGGTGACGAAGACATTGACGGGTTGGCCCACGAAGGGGTCGTTGAGGGTATAGGGGATGGCGGCGATGCCGTCAGTGTCGGTGGCGCCGGCAAGCGTCGCGCCGATGGGGCCCTGCAGCACCACTTTGATCTGCACCGCCTGACTCGGCGGCTGCGAGGCCGTCTGCATCGTCGGGTCCTGGACACGGCAGAGCACATAGATGGTAATCGTGTCGTTGACATTCGGCGAGAAATTGCTCACCCAGGCGCCGACGGTGAAGGTGGGAAACCCCGGCGTGGCAGTGAATTGTGAGGTATCCGGCGTCGTGAAGGTCAGGCCACTGGGCGCATTGCCGCCAGATGAGCTGATGGGATTGGCGGTACACGCCGCCAGCGACAGTGCTATCACACCCAGCGCCGTGGCGAGGATTCCGAGATGTTTGACCTGCGTCGACATAAATCGTCCTCCAACCGCCCAACCGCCCGCGCGCAGTGCGGGGCTGGCTCCGCCCGGATCGTCCAGAGCATACCGCAGGCAGTATACGGCCCGCGCCGCATTCTGACAAGGGCAGAACACGAAGAATCCGGCGTGCGAGCGGCTTCACGCGCCCGCCTGCCGTCCCCCGTTTGGGCTACCTCCCGCCATACACACCCCTTGCCCGCGCCATCGGATTTGACATATAGTTAGGGGTGCCGGCCAGCGATCGTGCTGGCGGGGATCGGAAGACATGGCATGGAGTTCCACACGACAGCGAATTCGCCCCCCCAGACCGCACGACCCGACTTCGGTCGGGCGGCGCGCAAGGGGGTGCCAGAGATCGTGCTGGTGGGCAACAAGTCCGATGCGCAGGTCATCGCCATCGCCCGGTCGTTCATCGAGCGAGCGGGGCATGTGCTCATCAGCCGGCTGCGGCCGGGTATGGCGCAGTTGCTGGGCGCGGAGTTCAGCGCATGCCACGTCGAGACTCGCGGCGACGGCCGTATCATGGCCATCCATGCGCCCGGTGATTTGCCGGCGCGAACGGGTGGCCAGGTGGCGGTGTTGAGCGCCGGCACCTCCGATGTGCCGGTGGCCGAAGAGGCGCGTCTGGTGGCCGAGGAGATGGGGTGTGACGTTGCCACGCTCTATGACGTGGGGGTGGCCGGTCTGCACCGGCTGCTTGGCCCACTTCAGGATCTCCTGGATGCCGGAGTAGACGCCCTCGTCGTCGCCGCGGGCATGGACGGCGCGCTGCCTTCAGTGGTGGCGGGCCTGGCGCCCGTGCCGGTGATCGGCCTGCCGACCAGTGTGGGCTACGGTGCGGGCGGTCGGGGACGCGCCGCGTTGCTCTCGATGCTGCAGACCTGCGCGCCCGGTCTGACATGCGTCAACATCGACAACGGTGTCGGCGCGGGCGCGACGGCAGCGTTGATCGCCAACCGTATGGCGGCGGCGCGCGCCGCGTCGGAGGCTGGCACGCGGCGCGCGCTGGCGGCACGGCCCACACCGGAGGCCGCCAGTGAGTCATCCCGATCCACCGGTATGGTGCCCGGTGCGGCGCAGGTCCCTGGCGCGGAGTGGCGGAGTGGTGGTGCGGGGCAAGACCCGCCAAGCGACCAAGTAGAGCGTACCCTGTAGCGCATCCGGGCCGGTTCGTTTGGCCCGCTCATTCGTGCTCGTCGTGTGCCCCACGCGTCGCCAGATCAACGGGTGGTAATAAAAGTCATCGAGACTAACCTGACTGGCGGCATGAATATTGCGACAGTTCGCTTTGGCGGGGCAGCGCGGGACATTTCTTAGGCGTGAAGAGCACGCCAGCTGGAGAGGACCTCCAGCCACACGTGCGCCAACAGAGAGAGGGATGCATTCACATGGCAGCAAGCAAACGCGGACCGGAGCCCGGGTCCCAGAAGGCCAAACACGGCGGGCAAGCAGTGCGTGAGAAGTACGGTCCGGAGTTCTATTCCCGGATTGGCAAGAAGGGCGGCGAAGCCGTCAAAGAGAAGCGCGGCCCAGCCTTTTATGCTGAAATCGGCAAAAAGGGCGGCGAATCCACCAAGCGCCAGCAGGGCCCCGAATTCTACTCCCGCATCGGCAAAAAGGGCGGCGAGCGCGGCCGTGCGACTCCCAAGACGGACACGACCAAGAAGAGCTAGGCTCTGAACAGGTCAAGTTCGACGCCACTGACCGGCCTCCGCGCGCATCCGCCAACATGAGTGGAGCGTGTGGAGGCCGGTTGGTGTCCGTAGCGCGAGTCGGTCAGGTCATCGCCGAGGCTGCCGAGGCTGCCGAGCCGTCCGCGCAATGCCCGCCGTCGTGACGACGATGCCTTTTCCCGTTACGTGTCGTGCCGCGCGGCCTTCTCCTCGGGCGCTGCGGCGCCGGGAGCGCCAGATGCCGGTGTGGCGCCATCCAGCACCCCCTCTGCCGTCTCCCTGATGAGCAGATCGACGACATCTTTGAGGTCACCGGTCTCGTGGTAGACGGCGAGCTGGCGATCGGCGCTGGTGCCTTCGTCGAGGATGTGGTAGACGTACTCCACCTCTTTGCGCGTGCCCAGTTCGTCGAGGACGTCGTCCAGGAACCATTCGACCAACTCGTGGATCAGCTCGCGCGCGGGCAGTTCCTGCTGCTTGCCAAAGTCGATCAGCTTGCCATCCAGACCGTAGCGCACGGCGCGCCACTTGTTTTCTTCGACCAACTCAGCCGGATAGATGCGGAAGGTCAGGTTGTCGCGGCGCAGCTTCCACAGCTTGGCCACGATCGCCTGCAGCAGCGCTGCAATGCAGACGGCTTCATCCACGCGCGTGCAGACATCGCAGATGCGGAACTCCAGCGTCGGATAGCGCCAGTTGGGGCGCAGATCCCACCAGAGCTTGCTGCCGTCGGGGATCGAGTTGGTCGCGGCGAGAATCTCCACCAGGCCGGTGAGATCGGCCCACGACTCGAAGGTGCGCGGAATACCCGTGCGCGGGAAGTTGCGGAAGATAACGCTGCGATAGGACTTCAGCCCGGTGTCACGGCCCATCCAGAAGGGCGAGCTGGTCGAGAGGCAGAGCAGGTGGGGCAGAAAGTAGCGCGCGACGTTCATGGCATCCACCAGGAACTCGCGGTCCTCGATGCCGATATGGACGTGGGTGCCGAAGATCAGCAACTGCTGCGCGAGCTGCTGCATGTCTTTATGCACACCGAGATAGCGCTCCAGCGGTGTGATCTCCTGCGACATCCAACTGGAGAAGGGATGGGTGCCGGCGGCGACGATCTTCAGATTCTGGCGCGCGGCCAGTTCCATGATGGCGGCGCGCAGCCGCACCAATTCCACGCGCAGTTCGGCGGGCGTGTTGCAAACGGTGCTACCGATCTCCACCATCGACTGGTGCAGTTCGGGCTTGATCTGTTCGCTCAGGATCAGCTGGCCCTCTTCGAGCATCTGCGTGATGTAGGAGCGCAGCTCGCGGGTCTCGGGATCAATGATCTGATACTCTTCTTCGATGCCCAGCGTGAGCGATGGAGGTTTCATCGTCGGTGCTCCTAGCGTGGCTCGATCACAAAGGTCGGGACGGTCGAGCCGCCACCGGCGGTTACGTTCACCAGCGCATCGGTGGAGAGCCTCGTCAGGCAGCCTTCCACGAAGTCGCCATAAAAGACAAAGGGAGCCGTGTCCATGATGCGATCGAGCAGTTGTAGCCGGCCATCTACCAGGCTGGGGTAGGACTCACTGGGGATGGCGACGCGGTCCTGCACGATGAAGGGCTCGGCCAGCGCGGTATGGATCGCGCGCTCCCAGCCGGCCGCATCGGTCTGCCAGCCGAGATAAATGCCCTTGCCGCCGTACTCGTCGTTGGCCTTGAGCACCAGATGCTCGCGGTGCTCCAGCATGAAGGGCACCAGATCAATGGCTTGACCGCCAAAGGTGGTGTGACGCTGCTCGACGAGGCGGGTCCAGGGCACGTGCGCGGCGATGGCCTGGCGCTCGCTGGCGCTGAACAGTCCGGCGTTGCGCTCGTCGGAGAGCACGGCGAGGCTGGCCTTCTTGTGCAGAATCTTGCAGCGGAA
>DASYGC010000085.1:0-4430 GCA_036000225.1 Ktedonobacterales bacterium
CCGGCGCGCTGACCCCCCAGCAACGTGTGGGCAACGCGCTCGGCGCCGTGCTGCTGCGCGCGCTGGCGGGCGTACGTGTGAGCGATCTCGGCCCGGTGCGCGCCGTTGCGCGCGCCGACCTGCTCGCGCTCGATATGCGCGAGATGACCTACGGCTGGTCGACCGAGATGCTGCTCAAGGCGGGCAAGGCTGGCTATCGCGTCGTCGAGGTGCCGGTCGACTATCATCGCCGCGTGGGTGGTAGTTCTAAGGTAGCCGGTACCCTCGCCGGCACGCTCAAGGCGTCGCGCTCGATTCTGGCGACGCTGGCGCGCTATGCTCGCTGGCAGCCGGCGCGTGTGGTGGAGGGGGCAGACCGCGTGGCGCCGCATGACGCCGTGGTGAACGGAGGGCGGCGATGAGCGCACAGCCCTGGACGCCGTTGGCCGACGGCGCGATCCCCGCGCGGCACGGCGACCGCGCCAGCATGCGCGCACTGGCGATTATGGCGCGCTACCCACGGCCCGGTCGCGTGAAGACACGCCTGGCAGCCACGCTGGGCGCGGAGGCGACCGCCGAGGTGTACCGCGCGTTTCTGGGCGACCTCGCGGCGCGCTTTGGCCGCGCGGCGCGGCGCGACGGCTACACCCTGGTCTGGGCGCACACGCCCGATCCGGGCGATCTGCGCGACGTGGTGGGCACGGCCGGACGGCTGCTGACTCAGCGCGGCGACGACCTGGGAGAGCGCCTCTATCACGTGTGCGGCGACCTGGGAGCCGCCGGCTTTCGTGAGGTGGTCATCATCAGCTCGGACTCGCCCCACCTGCCGGCTACCCACATACGCGCGGCCTTCGCCACGCTGGACTGGTTGCCCGTAGTGCTCGGGCCGGCTGAAGACGGCGGCTACTCGCTGGTCGGCACACACACCTACCCCCGGCCCGCCGATCTCTTTCGGGGCATCCAGATGAGCACGCCGCGCGTGCTCGCTGATACACTGGCACGCGCCCAGAATCTGGGTCTCGAAGTCGGATTGCTGCCGGTCACCTTCGATGTGGACGAACTGCCCGATCTGCGGCGGCTGGCGGGCGCGCTGTCCGCGCCCGGCGCGGGAGTGGCGGCGGCACCGCGCACCCATGCCGTGCTGCGCCGTCTGGCTCTCGCACCGCTGCCCGTCACGGACGCTCGCTGAGACGCCATTCGCTGGTCGCGGTTGCCAAACCGTGACGCTGTGCGTATACATCTTGGACGACCACAACACCCTGGATACTGACCGCGGGCGATATGTGCTTCCATGCCTGATTGGAGCGCAGTCGGACGCAACTGGGTCGCGGCCATGCCGGCAGTGGTGTGCCGGTTGGCGCGGCACAGCGGAGAGATTACTGATGTTCGTACGCTACGGTCGCAACGCGGGCAAGGCGCTGGCCTGGATAGCACTCATGGCGGTTGTGCTCACTGGTTGCGCACAGGGCCAGCCGCCCACCTCGACACCCACCCTCAGCGGACCGCTGCCGACGCGTACGGCGAGTCAGGCCATGAAGTACGGGGTGGATCTCAACCTGGGACAGCACAACATCGGCGCTGGTCAACTGGCGCAGGCGCTCCGGCTGGCTACACAGGCGGGCATCACCTACGTACGCTCGGGCATCGCCTGGGCGACGATTCAGGCCGCCGGGCCCGATACATACAACTGGACGGCGCTCGATCAACTCGCGCAAATGGCGCGGAGCAATCACACGCAGCTGCTGCTGAGCGTGGGCGACGACACGCCCGCGTGGGACTTGCCGCCGGAAGCGAACGGCAATTCGGCCTATCCACCCGCCGATTGCACCGGCGGTGCGCAGGATTGCGCGTCGTTTGGCACGTTTGTGGGCCAGGTGGTCGCGCACGTCGCGCCGCTGGGAGTGCGGTACATTGTGCTGCGCAACGAGCCGCAGAATCGGGCCAAGAACTGGGTCAATGGCACGCCCGATGAGTATGCGCGCTTCGTGCACGCCGCCTATGTGGCGGCCCACCAGGCCGATAGCGCGATTTTGGTACTCAACGGTGGCGAGGAGCTGTGGCCGGGTACCCTCCAGACCATCATGAACAAGTATCGCGCGAATCTGCCTGGCACCCTACAATTTGTGACGTCGCTCTATGCCAATCCGCTCTTCTGCAAGAGCATTGACGTGCTCGACGTCCACGCTGGATTCCATGGACCAGCCTTTGCCCCCCAGATCGTGGACCTTTCCGAACAAGCGCTGCGACGGTGCAATGGCGGTGTGTTCGTGCCAGTCTGGGTCACGGAGACCGCCTATCCCGCCGATCAGGGGGCGCAGACGCAGCCGCAGATCAACGACGAGTTGGGCAGCGCCTACGCGCATGGCACTGCCTCCCAGGCGGACTTTCTGACGGCGACCTATTCCGCCCTCTACCGCGATGCCAACGTCACCGGCGTCAACTGGACCTTCCTGGTTGATCCGCCGAACGCGGCGCCCGGCAGCGACGCCGCCGGTGGCCTGGGCTTGGCCGATGCCAGCTTCAAACCGCGACCGGCCTATGCCGCGCTCCAGCACTTCATCGCAGCCTATCCGTAGGGGCACAAGTCGAGCGCGTGCGGTGCGGGGAAATGGGACAAACGACACGTGCGGGCAGCCGAGTTGGCCCGTATGCTCTGTAAGTGAGCTTCGAGCGCAACGTGGTGCGTGGCTTGTGCGCCACCGTCCCAGATCGAAGCCGCGGAACGGAGCAATCATATGTCCCGAAACCTGTATCGCGCCTACCTGTATGTGATGTGCACGGCGTTGCTCGTGTTCGCGGCCATCGAGCTCGGTAGCTTACTGAACACGCTACTGCTGCTCACCCCCTTGCGGGGAATGTATGACAATGTGCCCGATCACAACGCGCTGGTGCAAGGCAGCGTGCTGGCGCTGATCGCGGTGGTGCTTTCGCTGGGCGTGGGCGGTTTTCACTACTGGCTGATACGGCGTGATCTGGCGCGGGACGCCAGCGCTGGTGGCGCCGCGGTGCGCTCGCTGGCGCTCAATCTGGTGCAGGCCGTCGCGGCGCTGGTGGCGCTGTATGCTGGACTGAACGCCATCGGACTCGTCGGCACCTCCCCAATTTATTCCGGCGCGACCTTCCTGGTCGCCATCTGGTTTGTCGCCGCGCTCGTCTTCGTGCTGGTCCAGCTCGAACGCGCGCGCGCGCGGCCCAATCCGGGTGCGGCGACGGTGCTGCGGCGGCTGCACCTGTATGGCGTTCATACGGTGGTGCTCATCACGGTATTGACCGTCGTGAGCGGCACGGTGGATCGCACCATTCAGGCCCTCATGATCGCCACGCGGGCGATTTCAGATCCCTGTCTGCCCAAGCCTGGTTCGTTCGTTCCAAACAACGTGGGATGCGGCCCTTCCTATGGGCTGGCTGGTGGCTGGCTCCAGGTGCTCTGGGTGCTGCTGGCATGGGCGCTCTATTTCTGGCTGGCCCGTGGCGATGAGCGGTCGGTGTTGCGCGAGGTGGCCCACTTTCTCGGGTTCGCGATCGGCCTGGGCAGTTTCATTGCTGGCTTCGAGCGCGCCGCGGAACTGGTGCTGCGTACCGCGCTGCACACGGGCGCTGGCTTCGCGCAGGAGTTCGCGTTTCAGTATGCGTTCGTGGGATTGCTCGTGCTGGGTGCGATCGTGGCGGCCGCGTACGCGTACTGGCTGCTGTCGAACAGTCCCGCAACCACGTTGGGGCGGCTCGGCACCGGGCTGACCTTGATCGCGCTGGCGGCGGTGGGCTTCGGCATTCCCTTCTACGTGGGCATCGCCCAGGTCGCGCGTGGCCTGCTGGAGGCGCTGATTCGCGGCACGCCGCTCGCGCCCGCGGAATGGGCGCTGGGCCTCGCGCTGTTGATCGCCGGTCTGGCACACGTAGCGGCGGCCTATCTACTGCGTTCGCGCACGACCGGGGAGGCGCCGATCGGGCCGCGGCGGGCCTATACGCTGGCGGCGCTGGCGGCTGGTAGTTTGACGGCGACGATCGGCGCGGCCATCGGGCTCTACATCGTCGTGACGGGTACGCTGGGTTCGCCCGTCAGCCCACACTGGGGTCTGGACGCGCGCACCGCGCTGATCAACACACTGGTGGGCCTGTTTATCGCCGGGTTGCACCTGTGGCGCTTCATTGAGCAACGGAGGACCGAGCCACATGCGGCGCCCGCTAGCGAGCAGTCCGCGGTTCCTTTGGCGCCAACCACCGCGGGACCAGTCCTCGCCGCGGGCGATCCGGTCGGGGCAGTGCTCGATGCGTTGCTGGCGGGGCGCCTGACGCGCGACGAAGCCGCGACCCAACTGCGCACGCTCACGCAGGCGCCGGCACGTTGAGTGCCTTGAATCGAGAGCGGCAGCTACGGGCGCCTGGTATGAGATCGCAGCGGAGCACCATCTCTATCGCTCTTGGAGCGAGCACCAGGCGCAAGGAGAACC
>DASYGC010000086.1:0-1661 GCA_036000225.1 Ktedonobacterales bacterium
ACCGGCGATGAGCAGGCGGCTGGCGCCGTCCATACGCGTGCCACCGGGCGCGCGCCAGCGGCGCAGCGCCAGGAGAGCCAGCCCCAACAGCGCGCATCCGGCCGCGAGTCCCAGCCACTGCGCTACCGCCAGCGCACCCCACGGTCCAATGCGGCGCAGGGCGATACCGGCCAACCACAACGCACCAGCGCAAACCAGCGCATAGCCGCCGAAGAGTGGCCGGTAGCCAGTGCCAGGATGAATGGACGGGCGCGCGGGCAGGCCCACGGATGGCTCCCCTTTGCTGATGCGTACGCGGCGCCTCTATTCTAGCGAGCTGAAGATTGCCTGGCAAGTGAGCCTCGCCGCGACTAGCGCGTGAGTTTGCGGGTGAATGTCACCAAGAAGAGCGCCAGCAAGAAATTGCCAGTGAATGACTCGGCCACACCAAGCCATTTGGTTAAGCCCGACGCGTTGGGTGAGAATGCCGCGTAACCGATACTGGAGAAGGAACAGGTGCTAAAATACAGGGCGTGCCAGTACGACGTGACCGCACCGCCAGTTGGTTCGGTCAACTGCCCCAACCGCAGGTAGACCAGCGCCATAGTCACCATCACCAGTACGCCAGCGATCACCACGCGTCCGATGCGTTCGCCATAGCCGCAGAGCACCTCAAGCACGAGATACCAGACAAAGCTCACAGCTGGCTTCCAGAGTTGTCGCCACGAGGCGCCCAATGCGCCGCCGATGCGCAGCAGGATGGAGCCAATGCCGGCCAGTAGGCGGAGCGGGCGTGCCAGGATGCGCAGGAGCACCATAATCGGAACGGCCAGTGTCAGACCCAGGATGAGCGCCCCACGCAGCGGCGGATGCACCACCGGTGCGCGCGCGAGTGCCAACAGCGCATCATAGCCGTGCGCTCGCTGACGCATGCGCATCTCGTGCCGGTACATCTCGCCGGCGCGATCGTAGAGCCCCTGCGCGGCACATGCCTGGCGCAACCGGCGATAAGCATCAGCTGCCGCGCGATAGGCCTCTGGCCGCTCGCGCAGACTGGCGCGCTGAGCGGCGCGGTCCTCGCCCACGCGCAGGCCATCCCAGCGTAATTGGGCGAGATCGGCATCGGCCAGGCCGCAGCTGGCCAGAAACGCCCCATCCAACGCGGCATCGCTGAGATCGGCGCCGCTGAAGTGCGCGCCGTCCAGTTCGGCCGCATCGAAACGCACCCCCCACAGCGTCGCTTCTTCCAGGTGCGCGCCACGTAAACGCGCCCCGGCCAGCGAAACATGCGCCAGGTGGGCGTTGTTCAGTTGCGCGCCTTGCAGCGCGGCGCCATCCAACTGGGCACCGCTCATCTGGGCGCGGGGCAGACGCGCATCGGTCAGGATCGCGCCGCGCAGGTCGGCGGTCTCCAGGTTGCTCTCGTCCATCTGTGCGCGAGTAAGATCCGCCTGGGCCAGATGCGCGCCCGGCAGTTGCGCTCGCTGCAGGTGGGCGCCACGGAGCAGACTGTGTTCCAGGCGCGCGCCATCGAGGTGAGACTCCTCCATGTGGGCGCCGGAAAGGTCCAGGTTGCTCAGGTCTGCCTGGCGCAGATCCGCGCCGCGCAGGTCTACCGGCCGCGGAGCGCCCGCGGCGAGCAGGCGCTCGACATCGGCCCGACCCAGACGCGGGCCGTGCGG
>DASYGC010000087.1:0-2745 GCA_036000225.1 Ktedonobacterales bacterium
CCGCGCGCACTCGCAAACGCGGCCGCGCGAGCGCGAGCACCTGGACGGCTGGGGACAGCGCGTACCCGCCGAAGATACGCGCCTCGGCTGCAACGTAGCCCGGATTCGTTGGCATTCCGCTCACCTCCTGCTCACCAAAAGATCGCGAGTGCCGACCAAGCTGACCTCGATCGCAATGACCACAGCCGACATGGCCCGCTGCCATGCAGTTCTGTTACGGTGTAACATAACACCGATATGATATACTGTCAATATGGGTAGACCACGGGAATACGACGAGCGCACAGCAGTTGCTCTGCTCGACGTTGCGGAGCGACTTGTTGCCGAGGGTGGTTTGGAGGCGCTCTCCGTCCGGCGTGTGGCCAGCGCGATTGGCGCCACGATTCGCGCTGTGTACAGCCTCTTCGGTTCGAAGGATGGGCTGGTCATCGCGCTCGGCACGCGGGCTTTCACCCTGCTGAGCGATGGGCTGGACGCGTTGCCAACGACCGACGACGCCGCCGGGGACGTGGTGGAGGCGGGCGTGATCGTTTTTCGCCGCTTCACACGTCGCCACCCGGCGCTGTTCACGATTGGTGTTCTGCGGACCGGCGTGCCCGCTGAGATCGCCCGCGCATTCCGCAGCGCTCAGGATAATGCATTCGCTCGTCTGCACGCCAGAATCGGACGGCTGAAGAAGATGGGCCAGCTCGGCTCGCGCACCGAGTCCCAGGCAGCCTTGGAGTTTCATGCGCTCTGTGAAGGTCTCGCCGCCCTTGAGGATCGCTGCATCCTGCCCGCGGACGAAGCAGAGTGCCTGTGGCGGGACGCGCTGCGAGCGCTCGTGGCGGGATGGGCGGCGGGGTAGGTGGCGGATTCCCGTACCGTCCCTCACGGCGTGGTTGTCCTGTCGTCAAGCCTGCCGCCTCCGGCGAGCCACCAGCAGACGTATCATCGCCACCTCGATGAGCGTTTCGCTGGTTTGGACTTTGCGCTCATAGTCCTTGGCCAAGCGCCGGTTCCGGGATACCCAGCCAAACGTGCGTTCGACGATCCACCTCTTTGGTTGCTGGCTCCACCCCCGCACCCCTGCTGTACGCTGCGCCACTTCGAGCTCCCAGCCGCCTTGAGCTTGACACCAGTCCGCCAACTCGTGGCCACGATAGGCAGCGTCGGCCCAGATCTTCTTCAGCCTGAGGACGAAGTATTGCAGTCCGGCCAACAGTCGACGGGCGCCCTGTGTGTCGTGCATGTCGGCGGGGGTGATATAGACGGAGATCGGCAGGCCCAGCGTATCAACCAAGAGATGTCGCTTCCGTCCCTTCACACACTTGTGGGCGTCATATCCGCGGATGTGGGCTGACTCCTCGATGGTTTTCACACTTTGGCTGTCCAAAATGGCCGCGCTTGGGTCAGCATTCCGGCCCACGCGTTCCCGTTCGGCGCGATGCAAGGCGGTATAGAGCAGATGCCAGATGCCTTTCACACAGAAGCGCCTGAAATGGTAGAACACCGTCTGCCAGGGAGGGAAGTTGGAGGGGAGGTAGCGCCGGGCATAGCCAGTGCGCACCACATAGAAGATAGCATCGAGGATGCGGCGCAGCGGGTGCGTGCGCGGTCTTCCCCGTGTCGACAACGGAGGGAGATAGCGCTGGACGCACTCCCACTCATGGTTAGTCAGGTCGCTCGGGTATGTCATGCTCATGGAGTAGAGCGTACGACGTTATGTCATGGCGAGGCTGTTCCCAAGCACGCTCTAAGGGTCGAAACCCATCCCTTTGACCTCACCCCCTGCCCCCTCTCCTGTGGAGAGGGGGAACCAGGACCGCGAGCGCCGGCGCTATGCGCCGAGGAAGCGCGTCTCCAACGCGACCTCGCTGGCGCCGCCATCGGCCTTCTCCACACGGTAGGCTCTGGCCTGGGCGCGTCCACTCACGACGCTGGCCAGCTCGTCGCCGATGAAGTGCAGGCCCGCGTGGTCGTCGGCGGCGTATCCGGCGGTGAGCCGGCCCTCCGCCACCATGCGTGAATAGGTGGGCCGGCGCACGGGTTCGCTATCGTAGTGCGGGCAGCAGCTCCCCTTCACGTAGCCAAGACAGTTCAGGGGTGTCAGTGGGCCGGGAATCGAGTCCGTGATGCCCTCCTGGAACCAGCAGATCGCCCCCGCGCTCACCCCCGCCAGCACGGTCCCGCCCTCCCACGCCTCGCGCAGGATGCTGTCGAGTCCCCATTCACGCCACAGCGCGAGCATGCTCTTTGTATTCCCGCCCCCAACGTAGACGACATCCTGGCCAAGCACGAACGCGCGCAGATCGGCGGTGGGCAGCATGAAGAGCGAGAGGTGCGCCGGCTGGCAGGGCAACCGCGTGAAGGTGGCGTAGAACTGCACGATGTTGGGCTGCGCCTCGCCGCTGGCCGTCGGCACATAGAGCACCGCCGGTCGTTCTGAGCGCGCCTGGCCAAGAATGTAGTGATACAGCAAGAGATTCTGCGGTTCCGGAGCCAGCCCACACCCGCCGAGCGCGATGATGTGCCGCGATGACGTCGCTGTGGTCACGTCGCATCCTCCTCGTCTTCTCACGATGGCGTCCATCGTCCCCTATTGTACCCGCGGCTCCACGCCCGCCTGCCGCCCGCGCCGTATCCCAGAGACACGCGCGCGCCTCCTTGACGCCATGCTTCAGTTCCTGTACCATCGCGCTATTCAGGCGTTTCGTGGTAGTGAGCAAACTGCTCCGGGTTATACGCGGCCATTCATGGCCGGCG
>DASYGC010000088.1:0-9393 GCA_036000225.1 Ktedonobacterales bacterium
TCATGCTCATTGATACGCTATTGATGAACCTGGGCTTCGGCATCCTGGTTCCACTGCTGGCGCTCCACTTCACCGGCAGTCTGGGTTTCACCGCCGCTGCCATCGGTTTGGTGCTGGCGCTGCGGCAGTTTACCCAACAGGGCCTGGATCTCGTCGCGGGGATCGTGGCCGACCACCTGGGCGCCCGCAACAGCATTGCGCTGGGCTGCTTTGTGCGCGCGATTGGATTCCTGGGCATCGGCTGGTCATCCACCCTGGGACCACTCATCTTCTGGGCCGTGGTTTCAGGCATTGGGGGCGCGTTCTTCGATGCGCCCGGCTCGGCGGCGCTGGCCGATCTGGTGGCCCCGGCGCAACGCCAGCGGGCATTCTCGGCATCGGCGGCGCTGGGCAACGTCGGCGCCACGGTGGGGCCGCTGGTGGGGGTGGCGCTGCTGAGCGTGAGCTTCGCGGCGGTCGGTGGGGTGGCTGCGGCCTGCTTCGGCGTGCTGGGCATCTTCACCATGTTGTGGCTGCCAGCCGCGGTCCTCCGCCAGAAGACGTCCGCCACGGCAAAGACGGCCTCACCCGCCGCTGGTCCCGACTTCCGCCATACGCTGCTGCTGCTGGTGCGCGACCGGCCATTCATGTGGCTGACCGTGTTGCTCGCGGGATACTGGTTCATCTGGGCACAAATCAATTTGACTGTCCCACTGGCGGCGGCGCGATTCGGCGGGGTGCGGCTGGCGGCGCTGGTGCTGGCATTGAATGCTGGTCTTTCGATCGTACTGCAATATCCGCTCAATAGTTTGGTGAGCCGATGGTGCTCGCACCGTACCGTGCTGGCGCTATGCACGGCCCTGAGCGCGGCCGGCATGGCACTGGTCTTTGTGAGCCCGCTCGTCTCGCTGCTGGTGCTGGGGGTGATCGTCTTCGCGCTCGGCCGCATGATCGTGTCGCCAGTGATCAATGTGATCACCGCGGAACTCGCGCCCGCCGGCAAACTGGGCGCGTACTTTGGTTTTGGGGCCCTTTCGATTGGCGTGGGAGCGGGCGGCGGCCAGATCATCGGCGGAGTACTCTATGATGCCGCCCAGCGCTACCATCAGCCGGCGTTGTTGTGGGGCAGCATGCTGCTCGTTGGCACGCTGGTCTCGCTCGGGCTGTCACGTCTGCGCCTTCCAGACCGCACCAGCCAGCCCGGGTCAGGAGTCCTGGCACCGCGAACTGATTCCTGAGGATGCGCGGCGCTACTTCCGCGCCCGCTGGGCTGGCTCCATCAACGGGAGCAGCGCGGCGTGCACCTGGCGGTAGGTGTTCTCCAGGAAGTCGGGCATGACCTTGGTCTCCCCCAGCACCGGCATGAAGTTGGTGTCGCCATTCCAGCGTGGCACGATATGGTAGTGCACGTGGTCTTCCAGGCCCGCCCCCGCCACGCGTCCCTGGTTGATGCCCATGTTGAAGCCGTCGGGATGCATGGCGGCGCGCAATGCCGCCAGACAGCGCTGCGCCAGCACCATCATCTCGGTCAGAACCGGTGCTTTCAAGTGCTCGATGGTGGGCAGGTGTTGATAGGGCGCGATCATCAGGTGGCCGTTGTTGTAGGGGTACAGATTCATGATGACGAAGCAGCGCTTGCCCCGCGCCAGCACGAGGTTGGCGGCATCCGCATCGTGCTGGCGCGCCTTGGCGCAGAGGAAGCACCCTTCATCCACGGGCAAGCCAGGTTGGTTGATATAGGCCATGCGCCACGGCGCCCAGAGTTGTTTCATCGTGCCATCGCCATCATCCATGCGTCAGAGATTGTGGGAGCCAATTCAGATTATGCCGCCTGACCCACTGAGTCGCTGCCACGTGTCCACACGACCGGAGCGGCGAGGTTGAGATCGCTCTGCATGAGTTGCAGGTCGCGTGCGGGATACGGACCCTGATAGGGCATCGGAATCAACCCCATCTTGAGTTTGAGGGTCAGGATGTGCGTCGCCGCGTCGTCAATGCGCGTGCGGGTCAGTTGGCCCGATTGCAGCGCCTGCTTCAGCGCCCCGATGATATCGCTGACGTTGGCATTGCCGGGCACGCTGAGGGGGACCGCGTTACTGGTCGGACCATAGGCGCCCATGAGGACATCGGCGCCAGCTTTGACCGAGAGCACCGCCGCCTGAGGCACCGAATACTGACTATACGCGGCAAGCTCACGCAGATCGTCGGTGATGATGACGCCCTGGAATCCCAACTCGCCGCGCAGGACATCCGTGATGATCGTGGGTGAGAGTGAGGCGGGCAGGTTGGGGTCTACGTTGGGGACCAGAACATGGGTGACCATGATTGCCTGGATGTTCTCGTTCGGTATCAACGCACGATAAGGCGCCAGATCGGTGTTCTCCCACTGACTCTTCGAACTGGTCACGGAAGTCAGCGCATTGTCGGGGTTGCCCGAGGCCGCTCCCACGCCAGGGAAGTGCTTGAGACATGCGATTACCTGACCGGAGTTCTGCAATCCCTGGACGTACGCGCCCACCAGCGCCGCGACCTGTGCCGGGTCGGAACCGAATGTCCGGAAGCAGATGTTTTGATTGCCCTGACACACGTCGGTAATCGGTGCCAGATTCAGGTTGAAACCGTACTGATTGAGCAAGCTCGCTATGTGAGTGCCCGCGTTGTAGGCCGCCGTAGGATCGGTGAGGTCACTCGGGCCAGGCAGCGGTCCGACGAGTCCTTCCAGCCGATTGAGGGTGCAGCATCCACCCTCCTGATCGATCGAGACCATGAGCGGTATACCAGCGCCTGCCTGGAGTTGCGCAGTCAGTTGCTGGATCTGGCCCGCTGACACGACATTCTGGTCGGAGGGTTTGAGCAACACCCCACCGACGCCTTGCTGCGTGATCATCTGGGTGACTGCCGGATCCATGCCTGGCCCGACCCACTGGACGATCAGCATCTGGCCCAGTTCCTGGTCCAGGCTCAGCTTCTGGACCAGTTGGGCAGCATAATCCGCGGGCGTGAGGACCTGGCGGTGCGATGGTCCGGTTCCCGTGACGGCGGACACGCCGCACAACGGACAGGGCGGCTTGGGAGGCGTGAGGCTCCAGCCGGCGAGAATGCCACCGGGCGCCATCAGCGCCAGGCTGGCGTACCCCGCGCGTAGCCCGAGCGCCGCCAGCAGCAGGACCAACCCCACCCGCGCCAGCCACGTGCGTTTGCTCGGTGCTGCCGACGGGGCGGCGCGTGGAGCGGCGCGCAGGCGGCGCGTCGGGATATCGGCCAGCGCGCGCCCGTCGGCCTGCACCGCTGGCTGCCGGATGGTATCGGCCTCCGCGATGGCGCGCTGGCCGTCCACGGTCGCGCCCAGCGCCGGAAGCGCCGGAGTCCGTATCGTATCGACGGTATCGATATCCACGAGCGGGGGGCTCGGAGCGGGCGGCCACGAGAACAACGCGCCGCGGCTGCGTTGAGCAGGCTGTCGGCCTGGCCCATCGGGAAGGGGGCCACCGTTAGATGCGGGTGGGCGGGTGCTCATCGCCCGCCCCACTCTCCACGATGAAACGCCGCCAGTACGACGGTTCGCGTCAACCACCCGAGCGCACCCAGCGCGGCGAAGAGCTCCAGTGTGCCCACTGTGCTGATCGTGTGAACATCCTGGCCCAGGTAGAACGGCCCGAAGCGGGTCGCCACCACGACGGCGAAGGCGCCTAGGTCGAGCCAGGCTGGCAGCGTGGCCAGCACAATGGCGACCTGCCAGCGGCGGCAGAGGACGCCAATCGCGGAGGGAAGTACATAGTACAGTCCCGCCACCACGGTTGTCAGGCTATGCGGAATGGGACCATTGGGCAAGCCGTGCGTCTGCCAGACGCTCTGGGGCACCAGCGACACCAGCAACAGCCCGATATCTGCCAGCACACAGCCGCCGAGTACCAGCCAGCCCAGAATGGTGACCAGACGCGTCACCTTACGCACCGGCGCGACCGCGCGTGTCGAGTGTTCTCTGCCGGTCCGCTCGCGGCCTGGCGTTAGCACGGGCATCAATGCCTCCTCACCTCACCACCTGAACCGGCTGAATCGTTCAGCCGCACCACCTCACACCAGCTGGAGTCACCAAAAGTCCGCGCGGACACGACAGCGGTACGGGCGTGCCAGGGTGGCACTCCATGAGCCGTGCGCGCGGCGAAGATGACCTATCCGCCTTACAGTATAACGCACGAACGGTGCGCTGGATATGTGAAACGCGTCATAGAATAGGCCATATCCCTGGTTTGCGGCACGAATGCTCGCCGTTGCCCCGCGACGGCCAAGAGGACGTGGTACTCCGACGCGCGCCACGGACTCCCGCGCAACAGGCTGGCTCCCGCCGCCGCTGATTGGGTTGGTCGCGTTATGCGCGCCACATGCGGTCGTTGTGTATTGGTGATGGAGGAGACAGCACGCATGCACGACAGCGACCAGGATGGTGGGGCCCCGCGCGAGCATCGACGCGTGGCCAGCGCGAACGGCACGACCAGCCCCTTGACGGCGACCGGCGAACAACTGATCCGCCGGGCCCCTACTGGCTACCTCTGGAATCAGGCGAACGCGCTATGGCTCTTTGTATCGCTGTTGCTCTTCGAGATCGTGGTACGGCGCTCACTCCCCCAATCGGAGACCAATGTCTTCGATCTGGTGTCGACAGCGGCGAACCTTGGCTTTTACATCGCATCGCTCGGCCTCGCCAGCGCCGGGATTGTCTATTTGCCGCGTGCGCTCGCCGAGGGTGGCCCCGCGCAGGCATTGGCGCTGGCCATCCGCTTGGTACTGACCCGTGTTGGCATGGCGTTGTTGGTCGCGGTAGTGATTCTGTGGGGTCTTCCCGCGCTGTTCGATATCGCCAATGCCAGTGGGTGGGCGCCCAGCATCGCGCTGAGCCAGAGCTTCACCGTGCGGGCGCTCATCACGCATCGCGCGGTGATCGCCGCGTACGTGGTAGGCGTCGGAATCTCGACGCTCTTGAGCTCGTTGTTGGTCGCGCTGGTGCGTACGCGGATTGTCTTTATCATCGGCAGTCTCTCGCAACTGGCGCTGCTCATCCTGGCATACGTCCTGGTGCATACGCTACGCGCGGGCGTAGACGGCGCCTTGCTCGCCCAGGCGTTGCCACCCGCGGTCTCGGTAATCTTCTTCGCCATCGCCTTGCGGCACGTGCTCCGGGGCCGGCCGGATGCCAGCGGCGGGCGGTTTCTGGTGCCGGCGGTGAAGTTGGGTGTCGCCTCGTGGCTCGCTGATCTGCCGAACAACTCAATGGTTCAGCCCGTCGCGCTTGGCCAGCTCGCGGCTGTAGCTCCCAGCGAGTTGCTGTTCTTCAAGAGTACCTACCAGATGGGCGATGCGGGTGCGCGTTTCTTTACCGATGGCCTGGGTGGTGTGAGCATGGCCATCATGTCGGCGTCGTACGCCGGCAAGCGTCTCCAACCGCTGGCCACCGGGTGGCGCACCGTCAACAAGCTCCAGGTGCTGCTCGCGATTCCACTCGTGGCATTCTGTGTGCCCCATGCTGGCGCCATCATGGCGGCGCTCTACGGCTCGCTCTATGCGCGATCAGGCACGTTGTTCGCGGTCTTCCTCATCCTGAATGGTCTCACCCAGATCCTGGGCGGGGCTACCCATGAGTGGGCGCTGTATGTGTTGGGCCGCCAGCAGTGGGTCGTCGTCTCGCGCTGGCTCACGCTGGGTGTGGTCGCCGCCACTGGCATCGTACTCGTGCCCCGCGTCCAGTCCGCGGGCGTACCGCTCGGCGCGGCGCTGGGCGCCCTGCTGGCGGTGGGCATTGGGCGGTTGGTCGCGCAGGTCATGCTGCTGGTGCTGGCGCGCATCTGGGTGCGGCGCGCCTACCCGGTGGCCTTTATCGGCAAGTTGTTGCTGACGCTGGTGCTGCCGGTGCTCGTGACGACGCTCTGGCGGCCCACCTCCTTCGTGCGGCTGGTGGTTGCGGGTGCTCTCTTTCTGATCATCTTCCTCGCCTGCGGCTGGGTGGTCCGCCCGTTGGATGCCGACGATGCCGCCCTGCTGACGCAGGTGCCCGCCTGGCTGCGCGCCGCGCTCGCGCCTTTCGTGGCCAAGACACGCCCCATCAAACCGAGTACGCCCCTGCCGCCATTCGGCACTGGCCAACCTGCCGCCGCGACTAGCGGCGTGCTCTCGGGTCCGCTGCCGCACGATGCGGGGTCGGCGGGCGAGCGGTAGGGACCTCTTCCCCAGCCCCTCCCCGCGCCGGGGAGGGGGCCAGAGGGCGTATATCCATACGCCCCTACGGTTGGTCGGGAGGGGGCCAGAGGGCGGGGGCCTCGCTGAGTTATACCCCACCCTTCTCTTCAGACGACGGTGCCGCTCTCCTCAAACGACAGTGCCGCCATGTTCCGCGTTCGTGCGCACGCGCCACGCGCTCTTGTTGGCGGGGTGGCCGGTGGGATAGACTGCGAACGAAGTTGGCTGGCAGCCGTTGGGGAGAGGACGCAGATGGCCGAGCAACGTCCACTGGCGGGCTATGTCGCTATCGTGACCGGCGCCAGCTCGGGGATTGGGGCCGCGACCGCGCGCGAGCTGGCCCGGCGTGGTGCGCGCGTGGTCCTGGCCGCGCGGCGCGCTGATCTCCTGGAGCAGGTTGCCGCGCAAATCACCGCGGCGGGCGGCGCGTCGTTGAGCGTGCCAACGGATGTCGCCGTCCGCGCGGACATTGACGCGCTGGTCGCGCGCGCGACCAGCGAGTACGGTCCCGTCGATATCCTGGTGAATGCGGCCGGCCGAGGCTGGCCCGGCCCCTATGTGAAACAGGACCCCGACGAGATCGTCGAAGGGGTGGCCATCAACCTCGAAAGCGCCCTGCTGCTGACGCGAGCCGTGCTGCCAGGTATGCGCGAGCGCCGGCGCGGCCACATCATCGCCATCGCCTCGGTGGCGGGCCATATGGCCATCGAGCCACTGTATTCGGCCACGAAGTTTGGCCTGCGCGGTTTCTGCCTCTCCTTGCGGCGCGAACTGCGCGGCTCTGGCGTGCAGGTGTCGGTGGTGTCGCCAGGGTTCATTCGCACCGATATGACTCGTCACCTGCGCGGCGTGCCGATGCCCGCGCCGTCCGCCCTGGCGCACGTCATCGCCGAACTCGTCCACCATCCGCGCCGCGAGCTCGTGTACCCCGCCTGGTACCGGCTGGCCATCTGGATCGATCGGGCGCTGCCAGGTCTGACGGATATCGTGATACGCCCGCGCAAACCGCGCAAGCGCACCACGTCTACAGCGCCCATCGCGACCACCCCGAGCGAGTGATACCATGGTCGGGTGGATCCGGTGCTGGTGCGTAGTCGCGCACGGGTGTGCGCTCTGAGGCTCAGTATGTGCGAGTCTTTATCCGAACTTCGTATGATATCAAATCTCTGCGGACGGTGCCCTCCGCGCAGGTGAACTGCGTGGCGGAACTCCGCCAAAGTGCGGCGTCGCGGGTTCACCCCAATGTCACCAAGATTTCACGCCGCAAGTTCCCAGGAGGTCAAGGATCGGTACCGACCGGCTGACATCAACCCGCTCATCACCTTGCCGGAACGGGATTAGCAGCCGAGCTTCAGTCGGCGAGCCTGAATTACCACGCGCTTCGCCACTGGCGAACACTTCGCACATTCTTTGAAACATTGGGTTTCAACCGCTGGCAAACCGCGGTCGTGCTCAGGCCTTGATCTGACCCGCTGGGGGCATGCTCGCCGCCAGTTCAAGCTCAGGCGTCACCGTGACCGTTGGAGCGCGGGGGCCACGCGCGGTCGAGCGGATCATAAACCAGGCATAGATGGCAACCGCCAGGCAGGGCGTCGCGCCGACCGCCAGCGCCACCTGCGCATTGAACAGGTGCGCCACAGTGCCGGTAAGCAGCGCGCCGATGGGTGTGGCGCCCGCGAAGACCATCGCGAACAGGCTCATCACCCGACCACGCATGTGGTCGGGTGAGTTGGTCTGCAGCATCGTGTTCGCGGTAGCCGAGAAGGCAATCGAGGCGAATCCCAGGAAGACCAGCGCCACCACGGCCAGTTGGGGTGTCCTGGCTCCCGCGAGCAGGAACTCCAGGATGCCGAAGCCAAAGGCGCTCACGACGAGCAGCCCCATACGCGGACGCTTGACGGTGGCCGCCAGCACCAGCGCCGAGATCAATGAACCGGCACCCAGCACTGACGACAGCAGGCCAAAGCCAGGCGCGCCGATGTGGTAGGTGTTCTCGGCCAGCAGCGGCAAGATGATGTTGAAGTTCATGCCAAATGTGCTGATCGCGAAGAGCATCACCAACGCCAGCCGAATGGATGGGCTGCGCCAGGAGAAAATCATGCCCTCGCGTACCTGCGCCAGCGCCCGCTGGGGTGGCGTCCCGCGGTTGACGCGCGCCTGTAACAGTGCGGGATTCATCAGCGCGAGGCCCGTGATCACCGCGATGTAGCTGATCGCATTGAGCAGGAACAGCGGCGGAATCCCCAGCAGCGCGATCAGCAGACCCGCGATACCTGGGCCCACCACGCGCGACGCGTTGAACTGCGCCGAGTTGAGCGAGATCGCGTTCATCAAGTCACCGCGACCGACCATCTCGCTGATAAAAGCCTGGCGTGTGGGAATGTCCAGCGCGTTGACCGTACCCAGGCATGCGGCCAGAATAAAGATCTCCCATACGCGGATCGTGCCGGTACCGGCCAGGACAAACATCACGGCGGCTTGTGCCATTGCGGCTGCCTGGGTGCAGATCAGCAATCGGCGTTTGGGAAACTTATCGGCGATGACGCCGCCGAACGGCGAGAGCAGCAGCACGGGGAGGAATTGTAGTGCGCTGACCACCCCGAGCAAAAACGCATTGTGAGTCAACTGCAACACCAGCCACGCCTGGCCGATAGACTGCATCCAGGTGCCAGTCACCGAGATGATCTGGCCAAACCAGAAGAGGCGGAAGTTGCGATGATGCAGGGCGGAAAAGAGACTGAAGCGAGTGGACTTCTGGGAATCCTGGCCACTCGAACCTGGCAAATCGGCGGCATCAGGTGTCGTGGGATGGTCTACAATGATCGCCACAAATGCGCTCCCAACGTCTGTTTACGGTATGCTTTCAATATACCACAGTATGACGTGCGCGGCAATGTTTTATGGCGATCTAACATCGCCAATGAGGCTGCAAGATCGGTACGTGCGCGCCGATTCATGGTGGGTCGGTGCATTCAGCGTGGGTTGGCCGGGCGGATCGGGGCAGTTGATACCAGAAGCGCGGATACCTCGGGCGAGCACACACAAAAGGGTACTCCCCGCTCGCGTGCATACAGCGTTTGTGACGCCTCACGCGAGTGGGGAGTATGACCGAAATCTTGTCAAGCCAACGAGTGGAGGCCCAGGCGATAGCCCGTCAGCATTCTGTTAGCCGGTTTTGCGCCT
>DASYGC010000089.1:0-8865 GCA_036000225.1 Ktedonobacterales bacterium
TCCGTACGGGCGTATGGATATACGCCCGCCGCCCGCCCTCGATGAACTCGCATGATGGCCACGTGGATTCCGTTTGGCTGAGCGCGCATCTAGGTGTGGCCCCACTCTTGCGAATTGCGGGGGATATGTCAACAGTCGTCGAGAAGGTTACCGCCTTCATCACCCGCGACGTCACCCAGGGAAGCGACGCCGCGCGCGAGTTGCTGATCTTCGCGCACCCCAGCGCCGGCACGCAGGTGCCCGCGGGGACCGTCGAGCCCGGCGAGCGCATCGAGGCCGCCGTGCTGCGCGAGACCGCCGAGGAGGCGGGTCTGCAAGCCGTCACCATCGTCGCCCATCTCGCCACCCAGACCACCGATCTGGCGCCGGGCCAGGCCATCGTGACCAGCACCACCCCGCTCTACAGCGCGCCCGCGCTGGATGCCCCCACCGGCGAGCTCATCCTGCACCGCGGCTGGCCCATCGCCATCAGCGGCGCGCCCACCGACGGCTGGTCGCCCGTCACCTATGTGGAGGATGACCTCAACTCCAGCCCACCACGCCAACTGCTCCACTGCGACGGCTGGATTCCCGCCGGCTGCGCCGGCACGCGCGTGACGCGCCACCTGTTCCACCTCGCGCTGACCGCGCCTACCCCCGACCATTGGGAGCACCTGGCCGAGGGCCGCCACCGCTTCGCCTTCTCCTGGACACCGCTCACTCCCCGGCCCCACCTCGTCGCCGCGCAGGATGCGTGGCTGGCCGCCGTCTACGAGCAACTGCGGCGCATGCCATGACCTTGTCGGCGACTTGCCCCACTACCCAGTTCACCGGAACGGAATGCGCCATTCCAGAACCGCCCGATCGTCACCGATCGGGCGGTCCGCTTCGCGGTCATAGCGGCGGCAGGTGGCGCGCTAATGGCGCGCGAAGGCCACCGCATAGATCACGATGAACAACACGGCAATCAGCAAGCCGATCACGCACATGATCAGCCCCGCGATCGCCATGCCCTTCCCTGTCGCCCGACGCAACCCGATGAAGGCGAAGATCAGTCCCGGGATGACCACCACGAGCTCGATAAAGCTACCGACGAACGGGATCAAATTCACGAGGAGCAGCAGAATGCCAAGAATACCCAGGACCAAGGCCGTGATCGCCGGTCCCTGACCCACCGGTTTGACCCCGCCCAGCGGCATGCCCGGCGCCCCTGGATATCCCGGCACCCCAGGCGCCGTCTTAGGAATCGCTGGTGCCCCGTACCCTGGCGAGGGCGCCAGCGGTGGGGGCGGAGGCATCACTGGCGGCGCCGTGACAGGCTCAGCTGCGGGCGACGCTGCCACGGGCAAGGGCGCCGCGTCCGCTGCCGCTGTCTCGCTTGCGGCAGGCACTACCTCAGGTGCTATCTCAGGCGCTGCGGCGACCGGCGCGGCGACCGGCGCGGCGACCGGCGCAGCCTCACTCACCGAGGCCGGCGTGCCGGCCACCACCTCGCCGGACTCGGCAGCTGGCGCTGCCGCTTCAGTAGCCGGCGCCGTCTGCTCCGTAGGGGTTTGCGCCACTGGCGCCGTCTCAGTTTCCGCCACAGCCGCTGCCGTCTCAGTTTCCGCTACCGGTGTCGCCGGCTCTATCGGCGCAACCGGCGCAGCCGGGGAGAGGGACGACGCGTCCGCCGCTGGCATGGCCGCGGCGGTCGCCGCTGCCTCATCGGCGGTGGTTACTGGTGCCCCTTCGCTAATCATGGTCGCCGCGCTAGCGGCCACTGGCTCAGCCAGTGCTGGTGCTTCGGCGGCCTGTGCCGCCACCGGCGTTTCGTCCGGGGTTGTGGCGGCGGCCTCCGGTGCGGAAAGCGGTGCTGCTGCCGCGGCGGGCGTTTGCTCAACTGCCACGGGCGCGGTGACGACCGGAATCGCCAGCGCCGGGTACGACGCATCGGCCAGCGGCATCGCCTCGTCAGTCGCCGACGCCTCATCGGCCACGGCTAGCGGCGCGGCATGGCCGCCAGGAGCTATCGGCGCCGGCGCGGCATCTGGCGTGGCATCTGGCGTGGCAGACTGCACGGCGGTATCCGCGGCAGGCAGGGAATTGGCGGGAGTGGTGTCCGGTGATGCGGCGGCTGCTCGGGGTGTTCCGCACGAAGGGCACGAAAGCGCGCTGGCGCCAAGCGTCGCTCCACAGCTGGGACAACGGATAGCAGGGTCGTCCAAAGGAACACCTCTCTCAACTTCTCGCCACGGGCGGTCGTCCGCCCGTTCGCTTAGTACACAGCGTACCACGTCGCGCAAGGGTGCCGTCGCGCGCTCACCCGTGAACGCATAGATGGCGTGGTCGCACGAGCCGACATACACCACCCCGCCCGCCACCGCCGGCGACGAGACCACCGCCGCGCGCGGTCCTCTGGTGCCACACCCATCCAGACCTTGCCAGTGCCGGACATCGCAACCTCCCTGTTCGATCAGCATCCTGTCGGTGCGTCACACAGGATAGCGGATCGTGGAAAAATTGCAAGTGCCGTCTGAGAGCTATTGCCGCTCGACGCTGCCATACAGCAGCCGCGGTGGCTTCACCGGCTCGTCCGACCAGCGATAGCTCGCCAGCAGTTCGCCGCGGATCGCCGATGCCGCCTGCTTCGTGCGCGCGTATACCGCGACCAGTGGCTGTCCGGCCCGCAGGTGGTCGCCTACCTTCGCCTGAAGCACCAGGCCCACCGCCGGATCAATGTGATCTTCCTTGCGCATGCGCCCGGCTCCCAGCCGCACCGAGGCCATGCCCACGCGCTCGGCGTCAATGGCCGCGATATACCCAGCACGCGGCGCCTTCACCATCTCGACCACCGGCGCCACCGGCAGGCGGCTGGGATCTTCCACCTGGCGCGCGTCGCCCCCCTGCGCCGCCACCACCTCGGCCAGCTTTGCCAGCCCGCTGCCACTGGCGATCGCCTGGCGCAGCATCTCGTCCGCCTCTGCCGTCGTTTTGGCCACGCCCGCCAGCGTGAGCAGCGTCACCACCTCATGCTGACAGATGCGCATCACATCCTCGGGACCCTCGCCGCGCAGAATGGCCACCGCCTCGGCGACCTCCAGCGCGTTGCCGATCGCCCGGCCCAGCGGCTGCTCCATCGAAGAGAGCACCGCCCGCGTGCGCACCCCCGCATCCTCGCCGATATCCACCATCACGCGCGCCAGCTTGCGCGCATCGCGCACCGTGCGCAGCACCGAGCGCGAGCCCACCTTCACATCCAGCAGCAGATGTGAGGGCCCCACCGCCAGCTTCTTGCTCATGATGCTCGACGCGATCAGTGGGATGCTATCCACCGTGCCCGTCACATCGCGCAACGCATACATCTTGCCGTCGGCCGGCGCCAGCTCCGCCGACTGTCCCGAGATCGCCATGCCGTGATGCCGCAGCACACGCAGGAACTCCTCGCGCCCCAGGTCCATGCGCAGCCCGCTGATGGCTTCGAGCTTATCCACCGTGCCGCCGGTGTGCCCCAGCCCGCGCCCGGTCATCTTGGCCACCGGCAGCCCGCAGGCCGCCAGCAGTGGCGCCACCGCGATCGTCACCTTGTCGCCCACACCGCCCGTGCTGTGCTTATCCACCACCGGCGCGAGCACATCACGCACCTGCAGTTGCGTACCCGAGCGCACCATCGCTAGCGTCAGCTCCACCGTCTCGCGCGTGTCCATGCCGCGCCAGACAACGGCCATCAGGAAGGCCGACATCTGGTAATCGGCGACCTCGCCCCGTGTGTAGGCCTGCACCAGCCAGTCAATCTCCGGCGCGTCCAGCGCCTGGCCCGCGCGCTTCTTGCCGATCAGTTCCACTACATTCATGCGCCCCGCTCCTCCACGAGATCGGCGTACGAGCCCGCCAGCCCATCCGTCAGCCGCAGTCCCAGCGCCGCCACCAACTCACGCAGCTCGCGCTCGCCCGCCACCACATCTACCGCGCCGTCAGCGTCCGCATCGTCATCCGCATCCGCGCGCCGTGCGCCGGCGGGCCCCACCACCACCGTTTCCAGCTCGACAAACGCCCCCAATCCGCGCACCTCGTCCAGGTGGATGCGCGTGTGGCGCAGCAGCCACACCGCGCGCACCTTCTCCACCCGCACGCGCACGCCCAGCGGCCCGCCCAGCGTCGCCAGCAGCGCGGCGGGATCGTGCACCGGCACCATCTCATAGGCCGAGACCCGCGCGCCGGTGGTATCAGGCCGCCCATAGCCGATCAGCCAGGCCTCAGCCGCCCGCCCCGCTGCGCGGATTTCGCGCAGCTTCAACCGTCCGCGCGGCGCCACGAAGTAGGTGTCCACCTGTTCCAACCGCCCCGCCAGCCGCGCGCCCAGCGCCTGCGCCCGCGCGCCCACCTGGGCCAGCGTCTGCTCCGTGCAGCGCAGCTTCACCTCGACATTCTGCATGGGACCTCCCTACCGCCGCAGCCCCAGCAGCGCCACCACCAACTCCACGGCGATCAGCACGATGACCAGAATCTCCAGCAGCGAAGTCCATGCCGTCTCGGCCTCGTCGTGCAACAGGCTGGCCGTCTCGCGCAGCACCCGCACGCCGTTGGCCACGCCCGTGCGGAACACGTCCACGCGCAGCACAGTCAGCGCCGCCGCGTACACTCGCGCCCAGTACACATCTTCCGTCACCTGCAGCGCGTTCTCCACCCGCGCGCTGGTATCGGTGATATCCGCGATCAGACTGTGGACCTCGCCCAGGAAGCGCCGCGACGAAAAGACCAGCGGCCACCAGCCAAAACGCCGCATGCGCGCCATACGCGGCGCGATCTTGCTCAGGTCGCTATCCACTCGCGCGCCATAGGTGCGGAAGGCCAGCAGCTGCGCGTTGGCGATCTCCAGCAGCAGCATGGCATCCTGGCGCGCCTCTTCCTCGGTGTCAATGATGATGGCCGTGTTCCACGTCAGCAGGATCAGGTCGTCTTCGTAGTAGCTCAGCGTCGTCGCCAGCGCCGCCGCCCCCGCGCTCAGCCGCTTGCGCTCACCCAGCGCCGCCTGCAGCAGCAGCGGATGTTTGGCCAGGCGCGAGGCCGGCTCGCCCTCGCCCAGGCGATCCACCACAAACTGGATGTAGTCCTCGTCGCGCACCGCGCGATTAGGCTTGACCAGCGCCGGCGCGACCATCTGGCGCAGCCCGGCGATCCCCTGGCTGAAGATCTCGGTTGCCCAGTCGGGATAGGCCTGCACCCCCGCCATGATATCGGCCGCCTCCACCCAGTCCAGCGGCGCGCCCAGCGGCACGTGGATGCACAGCGCCACGATCCCCAGGTCATACAGCCGCGCATCCAGCCGTGCCTCACCCGTGGCCCCACGTAGCGGCACGCTGACCGCTCCCAGCCCAACGGCCAGCGGCAGTTGCGGAATCTCGATGCTGGCCCCGCGGCTGACGACCGGTCGCTGCGCCACCAGCATCGAGGTCAGGCAAGCGCGTGCGCGCTCCAGGTCAATCGCATCGGCCAGATCGAAGAGGCGCAGCAGTTGCAGCGTCGCGCGCAAAATCGGCGGCGGCGTCTCCGGCAGCGCGGTCCCGAGCAGCAATTCATCGCTGGTGGGTGGTTGCTTCATGCTGGATATTGTAGCACGCGACGCTCACACATACTCCAGCGTCGGTGGCGACTTCACCGGGTAGAAGGCGAAGTTGGTGAACATGCCAACCTTCGAGACCGCGCGCCTGCTCCTGCGCCCATTCGAGCCCGGTGATGCCGTCGCCGTGCACATGCTGGCGGGCGACGCCGAGGTCGCGCGCACCTCGCAAGACTTCGTACCATGGGGATTCACCCGCTGGCTCACGCCGACGAGACACCCGAAATAGATGTTACTCCGCTGAGGAAACGACCTCCGCGCCGGTCAGGGGCAGTGTGAACCAGAAGGTGGCGCCATGGCCTGGCGTGCTGCTGACTCCCACCTGCCCACCGTGGCGCTCGATAATCGTCCGGCTGATGTGCAGGCCCAGCCCCAGCCCCACGCCGGAGCCACTCTGCGCGACCACGCCATCCACGCGGTGGAACCGCTCCCACACCCGCTCGTGCTCGCTGACCGGCAGTCCCGGCCCCTCGTCGCGCACACTGACCCGGACGCTCCGCTTGTTCACCCGCAGTCGCACCGCCACCCTGGTGCTCTCGGGGGAATATTTGAGGGCGTTGCTCAGATAGTTCGTCACCACCTGGCGCATGCGGTCGGGGTCTCCCGTCATGGGCACGCTCTGCCGCGACAGCGTCAGCGCGATCGCGCGCTCGGGATGGTCGGGCCGGTGCTCCCCCACGCTCTCGCGGAGCAACGCCACCAGGTCGAATGGCGCCATTCTCAGGGCCAGCTTGCCCGCCTGGATGCGCGAGACTTCGATCAGATCGCTCACCAACCGGTTCTGGCGCTTCATCTGATATTCCGTACGCGCCAGCAACCCCTGTACGCGGTCGAGCGCGCCCACCAGCTCGTCGGGTATGGCGCTCGTGCGCTGCGTGCGCAGCAGATGGCGCTCGGCGAGTTGTACGTTGATCAGCGCGCTGGTGATCGGCGTGCGCAACTCATGTCCCGCCACGCCGATGAACTCATCCATGCGCCGGTTGGCCTCGCGCAGCGCCAGTTCGCTACTGCGCGCCTCAGCGCGCTCGTGCACCAGGCGCTCGCGATCGATCACCAGCGCCCCGAGCTTGGCCACCGCCCCGGCCAGTGCCTGCTCGTCGCGCGTATATGCATGACTTTCGCCGCCATAGTCCAGCGTCAGCATTCCCAA
The DNA here is from genome assembly GCA_036000225.1 of Ktedonobacterales bacterium. GTDB lineage: Bacteria > Chloroflexota > Ktedonobacteria > Ktedonobacterales > JADMIN01 > DASYGC01. Next base: position 6,729 of record DASYGC010000089.1, read on the forward strand.
CAACTGGTCGCCCACCCGCATGGGCGCCACCAGCAAGAGTTGCGCGCCATAGAGATTGGGCAGGACGACAAATGGCGGCCGTGTCATATCCAGCAGCAGCGTTTCCCCGGACCGCAGGCGCGCGGCGAACTCGGGAAACGGCGTGTCGCCCAGCCGCGGCGCGGCGGCCTGTTCCTCCCACCAGCGCCGCTCCTGCTCCGGCGTCAGCCCGACGATTGCCAGCCCGTGCCGCGCCTCAGTCTCTGGCTCGATCGCGACCAGCGCGACCCGCCGGCACCCCAGCACATCACGCGTCACGCGCGCCAGTCCGCGCATGGGCGCGCGCAGCGCCGCCATGGCATCACGCGTCTGTGCGGGGGCGCTCTCCACCGGCTGGCGCGTATCCACCAGCACTTCCGCCAGGGCCAGCAACGCTTCGAGCGCCTCATGCGTGCGCTGCTCCAACTGGCGCTGCTCGGTCACATCCGTACACGTGCCCACCCATTCCTGGATCTGTCCGTCCCCGTCGAGCATCGGCACGGCGCGCATCGCCACGCGGCGATAGACATCATCGTAGCGGCGCAGACGAGTGGTGTGTTCGTACGCCGCGCGGTCAGTCGCCAGCGCCCAGGCGTAGGCCACTCCCGCGCGGTCGTCGGGATGGACCGCGCTGAGCCAGCCCCATCCCTGTGCCTGCGTCGCGCTCTGCCCGGTGAAGCTACACCACGGCGCGCAGTCGCCCGTCAGCCGTCCACTGGCATCGGCGGTCCAGATGATCTGCCCGGTCGCTTCGGCCAGCGCGTGATATCGCTGCCGCATCTCGCGCAACTGCCGCTCTGCCGTCGGCTGCCGCCCGCTCGCGGCGAGAACCTCCGGCGCCCGTGCGGCACGTTTCCCATTGGATGCCGCCGGCGGGTGTTCGCTGGCCAGCACCGTGAGGTCCGGGGGTCGTGAGGGGATAAGCGTATCGCTTGGACGCCTGCTCGATTGCGCCGACATGCGTGCCTCCATGAGAACCGGCTGGGGCCTTATCGTGACCTTTAAGCGGATGGGTGTGAGCGGATGGGTGCGCCTTGCCCCGCGGCAACGCGTGCGCGGAGCGGGTTGGTGTCGCGGGGGCCGTGGAGGGAGATGGGCCGCGGGTCTTCGGCTCCGGTTTGGGGGCCATCAGCACCCCTCGATCCGCTGTCCGACTCCATCCGACGGGCCCTACCTGGTAGTCACCGCCTCTTTCGCAAGTTTCATGCCGACTGTCGCCGCCCGCCACCGACCCTCGCCGACCGCGCGTAGTCCGTGGTGAGCGGCTCAAAACACCTCCGGTCAAATCTCCCCATGTCTCCTCACATCCGGTCAAATCCGGTCACGACCTGGCGTGAACTGGCCAGTTTCCCTTGCAATACTAGAACATGTGATCTATAGTTCTCGCTGCCAGTCGTTGTACCTCACCCGCCATCGTGACGCCGTCGTACGCCACCACTGAAAGGAGAACCGCCATGCCCGTGACCCCTGGCACCGGCGCCGGTGGCGACGAAGGCTACGACAGCAAGAAGCCCAAACTGCCCAAAGGCCCCAGCAAAGGCAAGGGCCACCACGCCACCAAGGGCAATGGCCACGGCTCACACAAAGGCCACGGCTCCGGCAAAGGCCTTAAGCCCCCCAAGCCCAAGAAGGTCCACCCTGGCAAGTGGCACGAAACCGCCGGCCATCCCGCCGGCGCCGACACCCACGCCACCAGTGGCGCCGTCCGCCTCGGCCATCCCGCCGGCAGTGGCCTGCCCGCACTGACACTCGCAGCCACTGAGACCGGCTTCGCCCCGCTCCACGGCCTGTCCGGCATGCTGCTCGATCTCGTTGGCGAAGGCGCTATCGGCCTTGGTCACGCCCTGGCCGCGTTTGCCACCGAGCAGACGCGCCTGACCAATCGCGCCTGGCGCCGTCCTGGCGGACTCGCAAGAATGGGAAGCCTCTGATGCCACTCCGCACTGGCCTCGGCCTGTATGCCTACACCAACCCCTCCACCAGCGCCTATCCCCTCATCGTCTCCGATCTCGCCCCCATCTGCGAGGCGCTCGAGATCACCAGCGTCGCGCCCGGTGGCTTCGGCGATCTCGCCTGCATCGTGAAGCTGCCCGAGGCACGCATCCCCCGACCCGAGCTG
>DASYGC010000090.1:0-3082 GCA_036000225.1 Ktedonobacterales bacterium
CTCTATCGCTCTTGCGGCTTCACCCTCACCACGACCTACGGCTACTATGCGCTGGAGGTCGAGCCACTGGCACCCGTGTCGCCTTAGCCGGTAGTCCACGCTGGCTGCCTTGCCGCGCAGCCGGCGTTGCCATGATCTACACGGCATGCTACACTCGCCCTGACGCCTGGCCGCGCGGCAGCTTGAGCACCGGACCTTGCGCCACTTCCGGAGAGTTTGATAACCGCTTGTATGTGGTGCACCGCGAGGCGCGTCAGCCCTTTCCAGCGATCTGATCTTCCTGGCCGGTGGCCTGCTGCCAGGAGAGCTGGTCAAGTGTATTCGAGCACGGAGGCGCGCGATGGACGACGAGACACGTCAGAGTGAGACGCAAGCGCGCCTGCGGCGCCTGGAAGCCCTAAGCGCGTTGGCCGCCCAACAGCGGCAGAGCGGCGCGAGCGCAGCGGGCGCACCATCCGCCGCGTCAGCTCAATCATCCGTCAACCCAGCCCATCCGACGACCCCAGCGCCCACCAGGGCAGGTCCGTCGGCGGCAGCTGTTCTGGGCCGGCGCGATCCCAGCCACCGACGACGATGGGTTCCGCTGATCGCGGCGATACTGGCGGTCTGCGTGGTAGCGGTTGGCGCACTGGCCTGGGTGCGCGCGCATCCCGCGCCACGGGCGCGCGTGCTCCCCGATCCACTGCCTCTCGCCTTCGGCAGCGAAACGACCTCCTGCCCGCAGGATGCCGAGTGGTCGCCCAACGGAGCCTACGTCGCGGTGCTGGGCTATCAAACCTGCGGCCAGACGAGTGGCCAGTTTGTCAGCGGAAGTGGGGGGCCGACTCCCACATTGGGTGGCGTGGTGCTGCTCTACGACACATCTAGCGGACAACTGGCCGCGACCATCGAGCTCGACCCCGCCGTGTTGCTAGAGGCGGTGCCCGCCAGCGTGCGGGGTGATCCGGTGGCGATGAGCGCGGTGGGATTCAGCTATTACACGCTGGTCTGGTCGCCTGATGGCAAGCAGCTCGCGGTTGGCTTCGATGCCTACCATCAGGCGCAGATACCCAACGGCTTCATCAATGTGGCGTATGGCACCGGCCTGGCACTGATCCAGACCGCCGATCATACGATCAAGGTGCTGCCACAGCAGGTCGCGACGCCTCAAATCGGCGGCAATATCACGTCATTCACGCCGCAACCGGCGCTACGCTGGGATCTGCGAGCCGGGACCAGTTCCGTGGTACAGGTGCTTCCGGCGCTGAGCTATCGCTGGTCGGCGGATGGCGTGTTGACCCCTGATCTTGCGCTGCCGGCGACGCCGGATGCCCCCCCACCTCCCGCAACGAGCGGGCCGGCGGGCCGGCCCATCGGCGGTGCGCACTTCAGCGTCTGGCAGACGGGCAATGCCAGCTATGACAGCCAGTGCACCGCTCCGGTAACTCCTTACGCGCCCCAACTGTGCTGTCCGATCACCGCATTCTATACCGCGAGCTTCTTTGTGCCCGCGGCGTGGTCGCCTGATGGCCGCTACCTGATTCAGGGTCTCGGCAGTGGGATTGGCGCGTATGGCAAAATCACTTCTACGCTTGCTCCTCCATCTCATCCACTTCCAGCGGGCTGCGCTGCCTCCGTCACCGCACAGCAGGCCAGCACACTGGCACAGTTGCCCGTCCACGATGTCGCGCTCAAGCTGATCCTGGAGTCCCTGGTACCGCAGGTGAATGGACCGCTTGGCCCGCAGCAGCAGCCTCCCGCGGGTCCGACCGGCGCGAACTTCGCCTGGAGCCCCGATGGGCAGCGCCTGGCGGTGATGGAACAGAGCGAGTTCGGTCAACAACCAGGCGAGCCAGCCCTCAGACTGTATGACTGTGCCACCGGCACGCTACAGGCGAAGTTCACTGGCCACCAGCTCCTCGTGCTGGGGCACGCACCGCTCAATGCGCTGTACGACACCAATAACGTCAACATCCAGTCGTTCTCCTGGTCGCCCGATGGCCAGCGTCTGCTGCTGCTCGATGCCAATGAGCACTTCGGTGTCATTCTGGGTCCAAAATCACTGGCTGGGTGAGGTCACGCATGCGTATCGCGCTCGTCGCGCCGCTGGTGGCGCCGATTGCGCCGCCGTTTCTTGGAGGCGCGCAGGTGATAGTCCACGACCTGGCGGCGGGGCTGGCGGCGCGCGGCCACGCGGTGTCGCTCTATGCCGCCGACGGCTCCGCGGCGCCCGGCGTTGGCGCTATGTCATTGGGCATCGACGCCACCACCCTGCGAGCGGCCTGGTTCAACCCCACGCGGCTCAATGCGGCTGGTCTGCCTGGCGACACCAATGCCGACACCAATGCCGATGGCGTCTTCTTCGACCAGGCTCACCACTTCCTGCGCATTGCCCTCCACATCGCCGAGCATGCTGCGGAGTTTGACCTGGTACATGCCCACGCCTACGACTGGCCAGCCTTCGCCTTCGGTGCCCTGTTGCCGCTCCCGACATTACACACATTGCATGTCAGCGCCAGTAGCCGCGCGATCCGCGATGTGCTGCGAACGCTGGCCGCCGCGCCCAACACGCGCCTGGCCGCGGTCTCGCGGGCCTGTGCCGCGTCCTACGCCTCCGACCCGCCGATCGCCACGGTGCTCTACAACGGCCTCGACGTAGCTGCCATCCCGTTTGGCGCCGAGCCAGCCGCCGAACGCTACCTGCTCTTCGCCGGACGCATGTCGCCCGAAAAAGGCGTCAGCGATGCGCTGGCCATCGCACGCGCCGCCGGACGCCGCCTTATCCTGGTAGGAAATCGCTACGATCCCGCGTACTTTGATACGGAGGTCGCGCCGCCCCTCGCCGAGATGGCAGCCAATAGGCAGGCCGAGTATCTGGGACCAGTTGCACGCGAGCGGCTGTGGCACCTGATGGCGGACGCGGACGCGGTGCTGGTTCCCAGCCACTGGGAAGAACCCTTTGGCCTGGCGCCCTGCGAAGCGCAGGCAGCCGGCGCCCCGGTGGTAGGCTATCGCGTCGGCGCGCTGCCCGAGGTCGTCGCCGACGGCGTGACCGGTTGGCTGGTGCCGCGCGGCGACATCGCCGCCGCCGCGGCGGCCGTGG
>DASYGC010000091.1:0-11727 GCA_036000225.1 Ktedonobacterales bacterium
AACACGCTGCAGACCAGTTGGACGGAGTTGCTCTGGCCCGCCTTGACGCTGGTGATCCTGGTGGTGGCCTTCGCCTTCGTCGGCGATGGCGTGCGCGATGCCTTCGACCCGCGCCTCAAGGATTAGTTGGCCTGGCTGCTCGTTGAGCGCACTCGGGATTCTGACGCCTGGCGCGTGCCAGATCCACTCGCGGGCGCGGGCGTCAGCCCCAGTGCGGTGGCGACAAACTGTGTACGGTGTTCTACCGTTGATCCGTGTCGGCGTAGCGCCGCCAGATGTTCCGCCGTCCCATAGCCGACGTTGGTCACCCACCCGTAGGCGGGATGCCGTTCATGCAGTGTTCGCATCAGCGTATCGCGATGCACCTTGGCCAGAAGCGACGCCGCTGACACCGCGGGCACCAGGGCATCGGCACAGACCAGACACCGCACGCGTGTGGCGCGATCGGCCGCGGCCGGTGGACGCACGCGCCCATCCACCACATAGTCATCGGCGTCGAGCCGGTCAATGAGTTGCCTGAACGCCTCGCGATTGGCCCACCCGATGCCCTGCCGATTGATCTCTCCCACCGGGATCACCACGATCTCGATGGCGAGCGCGTGAACACTCAGCTGTAGAGCGAGTTCCATGCGACGGGCCGCCGGCACGGTTTTCGAGTCGCGCAGAAACCGGCGTAGTGGCCCCAGTCGCTCGCCGATGTCCTCCGGGAGCATCGCCGCCGCGGCCACCAGCGGACCAGCGAGCGCACCGCGCCCGACCTCATCGAGTCCGCAGCAGCGTGGGCCGGTGCCGCCGCTAGCGGGCACTACAGCACCACGCGTGAGCGCCGGCGGGAGTGACGCCGCGGTCTGGCTTGCGCCCGCGCGATCGAGTTGGGGCTGGTCTGGCGGGGCCACGCGTTCGCGTCCCAATCACCTGCCTCCGCTCGCAAACACGTAAAGAGGCCAGCGCTCGCTGGCCTCCAATCTCTCAGCCGCCCGCGCCGGCGTCTTGTCTCGGTGCTCTCCACGGGCTCGCGTGATCGCGCACGCGACCTCATGCCACCAGGAGAGCACCGATTCCTCGTCAGTCGCGGCGCTCTTTGAGTCGTGCCGCCTTGCCGCGCAGGCCGCGCATATAGTACAGGTTCTTGCGCCGCACCACATGGTGCCGGAGCACTTCGATTCTATCGATGCGCGGCGAATGGAGCAGAAAGCTGCGTTCCACGCCCACGCCGCCAGTGGCAATGCGTCGCACAGTGAACGCTCGCTTGAGGCCAGCGCCATGCAGTCGGATCACCAGGCCCTCGAATGCCTGCAAGCGCTCGCGGTTGCCCTCGACGACTTTCAACTGAACGCGCACCAAATCGCCCGATCCAATTTCTGGCACGTCGGCACGGAGCTGTTGCTCTTCCACCGCTCTGACCAGTGTTGCGATTGCCATACTCGTACTCCCTTTTCGCAAAAGTGCCAACGTTGAGTATAACACGGGCAGGCGCACGCCGCAACCAACACCGCACCTCGCTTGTTCCTCGCTTGTTCCTCGCTTGCGCCCGCGGGAGCACGAAGGATTGACACAGGCTGAGGTGGCGGGTACGATACACAGGAAACACACTGCGGCAAGTAGTTGTAATGCGCACTCGCCACCGGATAAAGCGTTTTCCTCCTCGGATGCTGGAGGTGATGGATGCGTATTCTGGTCGTAGATGATGATTTGCCTACCGCCCGAATGATCTCGTTCATTCTGGGCGAAGAAGGCTATAACGTAGAAACCGTCGATAACCTCCGTGGCGCACGCGCCATGGTCGAGAAGCAACCACCCGATCTGCTCATTCTCGATGTCAATGTGCCTGGTGGCTCCAGTGGCTTCGATTTCTATCGCCATCTGCGTGAGCTCGAATACGATATTCCCGTCATCTTTGTCACCGCCAAGCACGAGCTCGAGGATCGTCTGAAGGGTTTACGCATGGGTGCGGATGACTACATTGCCAAGCCATTTCAGCCCGCGGAGTTGTTAGCGCGAGCCGAGGCGGTCCTGCGACGGTATCGCAAGACCACTCCCGGCGCCAACCAGATCGTGCGCGGTGGCGGAGTTGAGGTCAGCACCTCGGAGTTGCGCGTCTCGTTGCCCGATCAGCGCCAGGTGTTCCTGACACCGACCGAGATGAAGGTGCTGCTCCAACTGGTGCGCAATGCGGGACATATTGTATCGCGCGATGATCTCCTATCTACCGTCTGGGGACAAGACTATCTGGGTGAAAGCAATATCGTCGACGTCTATATCCGACGGCTACGTCGTAAGATTGAACGCGATCCCTCGAATCCAGAATACATTCAAGCGACCCGTGGTCTCGGCTATCGCTTCGCCGGAAAGTAGCGCTGATGCAATCCCCTGATGCTCACCTCGATCATGCGCATCGCGAGAGTGCCGCGTGGTGCGGCGCGCCCATCCATGGCGACGACTTCTCCCGATACGTGAGTCGTCTCGCCGGCGCCGAGCTACCACCCGGGCACCTGTTAGAAGCCGTCGCCAGTGAACTCAGCCGCCATCTGCGCGACAGCGAGATCGCCTTCTACTGGACCCGATGGTCAGAACGGCCCGAAAATCCCGCCGCTGTTCGCGTCGAGCTTGCCGCCCACACCGGCCCCGCATCCGCCAACCACGCCGGCGAAGGGGCGCGCCAGATGCAGGCCGCGGCCATACGAGCGGCGCGAAGCGCCCAGCCGTATTCCCGGGTTTCCCCAGGCCACCGTCTGGATGGTGCTCCTGACTCCGTCGTGATGTCGGCGGTTCCGTTTGGTTCCTCACGGGCCCACACGGTCCTGGTGGTCCGAGGGACCCAGACCGATCGAGAGCAGGTACAAACCCTGCTCCGCGACGCCACCGACGGGCTTCTCGCGGCCACTCGCGTCGCCTGGCTCGCACGCCAGGTCGAACGCGCTGACCGCCGCAACGTGCAGTTGCAAGCGATGTTCACCAACAGTTCGGAGGCCATCCTGACCGTTGATCAGGACTTTCACATCGTCGAAGCCAACCCCGCCTCCTCCACGCTCCTAGAGTGGAACGCGCACGTGCCACTTGGTCAACATTGCTCCACCGTACTGATGTGCCGCGACGAGCACGGCCAGCTCTTGTGTGGAACCCTTGGTTGCCCACTGGTACAGGCGTTTGTCCTCACCGATGCCGCTCCGTATCGTGACGTTACCTGGCAAACCGCCAATGGCAACCACAAGGAAGTGTCGGCAAGTTTTGCGTCAGTGGCCGCGCCCGACGGCCGGCGGGGCGTCATTAGCGCGCGCGACATGACGCGCGTCAACGTCGCCGATCACACGCGTTCGCACTTCATGTCGATGGTATCGCATGAGCTCCGCACGCCGCTCAATTCCATCAATGGCTTTCTCGAGATCGTGCTCGAAGGGCAGGCCGGTTTGTTGAATCCCAAGCAAGAGGAATTCTTAACGTATGCGCACATGGGCACACATCAACTCATGACCCTGGTCGAAGATACCCTCTTCATCAGCCGCGCGGATACCGGACAGTTCAAACTACGCTTCGACACGGTCGCGATTCCAGACTTGATTGCGCAGACGGTGCGGAATTGTCTTACCGCCGCACAGCGAGCTGAGGTCGAGCTGTGCGTGCGCTTGCCTGATGCGCTGCCCACCCTGTTCGCCGATGAGTTCCGCCTGCAGCAGGTCCTTTCTAATCTCATCAACAATGCGATCAAATTTACCCCCCCGCACGGCGTAGTCACGGTGCGGGTTGAAGTCTGGCCGTCTGACCTGTGCATTGACGTGTGTGACACCGGCGAGGGGGTGCCACTGGAAGAGCAATTGCGCATCTTTGAGCGCTTCTACCAATCAGCATCTCCGACCCACATCAAAACCGGCGGCTATGGATTGGGGCTCGCCATCGCGAAGTTGATTGTTCAGCAGCATGGTGGTCGCATCTGGGTCACGAGTGGCCCCAATGAAGGCGCGACGTTCTCCTTCACCATCCCGCTCGCCACGAAGTCCGCGCAGGATGCACTGATGGCGTCAGAGGGCCGGGACCCAGCCGTATAGCCCGTGGCTGGGCTTCAGCGGGCGCTCGCGTGCCTACCCGCGCGTGCGCACGCACCCACGCATGGGCCATGCCCGCCAGAACGTCATGCCGCGCCGTGTGTGTGCGCGACAACTATCGCGCGCGCCGAACCCGCTTCATAAGGGTCCAGTTCATAGGTGCCATACACCGCCTCGACCGCGTAGCCCGCGCGGTCCAGCGTGATCTCTATCTCGCCACGGGTCAAGAGTGCCAGCCGCATCGAGCTGATCATTCTCCGTACCAGTCCATCGCGGTCTTGCGCATCATAGAAATGGGTAATGACGACGACATCGCCCGCGGGCGCCGCGGCACCAGAGACAAAATGGCTCAGTAACACCACCTGTTCGCCATCCCGCGCACCTGGATCATGGTCTACGGGCCATATGCCCTGAACCCAGAGCTGCCCAGGCGCTTCGACCAGCCGGCGCGGCCCTTGTAGATCGAGATCGATCACCAGGCGCCCGCCCGGCACGAGACGCGCGCGTATCGCCTCCAGCAGCGACAGGCGCTCAGAGAGTGAGGTGCAATGCGCCAGTGTGTTGAGCGGGATGAGCACCAGCGCGAATGGGCCAGGAACCGCATCCGCCATCGTGATGATGTCCGCCTGAACCAGCGTGACCCGCGACCGCACGGTGGGCGGCTCCGCTGCCAGCCGCGCGCGGGCCCGCGCGAGCATGGCCAGGGAACGATCGACGCCGGTCACGCGCTTGCCCGCGCGCGCCAGCGCCAAGGCGACACGACCAGTACCGCACCCAATCTCCAGGATCGCGGGCCCCGCGCTTTCCGCCATGTCCTGATAGAACCGCAAATCATCGTCAAATTGGTCGTGTTCAAGGTCATACCAGCGGGCGATGTGGGCGTAGGGATCCTCATCAACGTTCGCCAGTGAATCGGACATCCGGCCTCCACGAAGTCGCCACGCCGCGGGCTCCCTCATGGCGCATGCGCGCGGGAGCAGGGCCCGCCTCAAGCCTCCAGCTGGCGATGCCCTTTAGTGTACCACGAGGGTAACGCAAATGCGGCTGGCATCGCGCCAAACACCTCTGCCAACAAGCTCTTGCCCACGCCGACCGTAGCTCGGCAACTCGGGCAAGAGCCTGCGGGAGACCCATGCGACCCGGCGCCGCCTATTCCGCCATCGTGCCAGTACGCGAAACGGCATCCTGCATCGAGGCACTGGCGGTGTCAGTGGCATCACTCGCCTGGCGCAGCACGCTCTTGGTGGTCTTGCGGCCCTGATCGATCAGTTGGTTCGTCTTGGATTTGATGCTGCTCACCTGCGTCTGGGCCTGATCTTGCCAGGCGCCAAGCCGCTCTTGCACCTGCGAGCGCGTCACGTCGCCCCGTTGCGGGGCAAATAGCAACCCTAACATGGCTCCGATCGCGGTTCCCCAAAAAAACGCCCGGATGGTACGCATATCCGCTCCTGCCTTCCGTCTTAACATCGCGACACATGCGGTGGCGCTACCTCTACCGCCGCATTTAGACGAGCCATTCGGCCCTCAACGCGTGATCGTGCGCAATTTTCATGCCGGAAGTCAGCCACTGGCTTCGCGCCCCGAGGGTGTCCAGGTCCTACTCGAGGCGGGCGACGCTACTGAACGCCACATGGGCGGCTGCGACGGTTTGCGCGATCTCCTCAGGTCCATGCGCCAACGAGACAAATCCGGCTTCGAACTGCGAGGGGGCAAGATAGACGCCCTGGCTTAGCATGGCCTGGAAGAAGGCGGCGAACTGAGCCGTGTTCGAGCGCTTCGCCGTCACTTCATCCACCACGGGCTGATCCGTAAAAAAGGTGCAGAACATCGATCCCACCCGCGTTGTCGTGGTCCGCACGCCAGCGGCGTGCGCGGCCTCCGTCAGCCCGCGCGTGAGTTCGGCGGAGGTCGCTTCGAGTCGCTCATAGACACCAGGTTCGCGCAGCAGTTCGAGTTGCGCCAATCCCGCGGCCATCGCCAGCGGGTTCCCCGAGAGGGTCCCGGCCTGGTACACCGGCCCTGACGGCGCCACCAGTGCCATCACCTCGCGCCGTCCGCCATAGGCCGCCGCGGGCAATCCTCCGCCAACGATCTTGCCCAGACAGGTGAGGTCTGGGACGATCCCGTAGATCTGCTGGGCGCCGCCATAGGCGACCCGGAAACCGGTCATCACCTCATCGAAAATCAGCAGCGCGCCAGCGCGTTGCGTGCTGTCCCGCAGGCGCTGCAGAAATCCCGGCTCAGGGGGGATACACCCCATATTCCCCGCGACCGGCTCCACAATCACCGCGGCTATCTCACCGGGATGGCTGGCGACGAGCCGTTCAACCGCATCCGCGTCATTGTATGGCGCGATCAACGTCTGCGCGGTGGCTCCGGCGGGCACGCCTGGGCTGTCGGGGACGCCCAGGGTCAACGCACCCGACCCCGCCGCCACCAGCAGCATGTCAGCATGCCCATGATAGCAGCCCGCGAACTTGACAATCTTGTCGCGACCGGTGAAGGCTCGTGCCACTCGCAATGCGCTCATCGTCGCCTCGGTGCCCGAATTGACGAAGCGCACCAGTTCTATGCTGGGCACGGCCTGAATCACCATCTCAGCCAGCCGCACCTCGGCCTCGGTTGGCGCGCCAAAACTGGTGCCACGCGTGGCGACAGCGGTGATCGCTTCCACCACCCGCGGATGCGCATGGCCCAGAATCAACGGTCCCCAGGAACCGACATAGTCAATGAAGCGATTGCCATCCACATCGTAGAGATACGGCCCCTGCCCGCGCGCGATAAAAAGTGGCTGGCCGCCAACCGCCCGAAACGCGCGAACTGGACTGTTGACCCCGCCTGGGATAACACCTTGCGCCCGAGCAAACAAGCTAGCAGAGTGTTCCGTTCGCATGCGCGACCCTTCTCACATCACCTCGCCGCAAATCGGGTACACGGCGCCTCACCAGACCGCGGCGCGACCCACGGTTACCGCCATCCGACCCCGCACCGATGCGTACCTGACTATAGCATGCCTTGAGCATGCCCTGAGCATGCCGCGGCGCCAAATAGTAGCACCGCTTTGCTATGATCTCTTGCGTGGGAACGACAAAGCATTAGGGAGCACGGCGCATGAAATTCGGCCTCTACTGGAAGTATCCTGTACGTTCCCTCTGGCGTGGCGGTCAGCGCACGATGCTGGCGATCTTCTGTGTCGCGGTGGGCGTACTCGCCATTGTCGCGTTGCAGCTCGTCGGCAACATGATCAACAATAGCTTGACCACCAATGTCCGCGAGGGCAACGGGGGTGATGTCTCGATCCGCAATGACTTCGCCCCGGTCGAATCCAGCCAGCTCACCTACTTCGATCAACTGCGGACCGCCGGCACGATCACCGCGTATACCGCCGTCTCGGAACATGATGCGCAGACCAGCGTGGGCGGGCATACGCAGTTCTATATCGTCAAGGCGGTTGATCCCCATCAATTTCCCCTGGTCGGCGCGCCCGACTTCGTCCAACCGGCGGGAGGATCGCTGGCCTCGCTGTTGTCCGGCAACGCGGTCGTGGTCACCAAGAATCTGTTGGCGTCACTTGATGCCCGCGTCGGCGATCAGGTGCAGGTGACCTCCGATGACGGCCGCCTCCTCAACGTCACGGTTGCGGGCACCATTCAGGATGCGGGCTTCTATCGCCGCCCCCAGATGTTAATGGCGCTCGATGCCTATGCCGCGGTTTCGAGTACCGCTGGCAAGCCGGTGAATTTCCAGGCAGTCTATGCGACGGTTCCCGGTGGCACCGACGCCAATGCGGCCGCTGTGGCCAAACAGGTGCAGCGCGAGTTTCCCCTGGCCACCGTGACTACCACCAAACAGGCGCTACAACAACAGGAGAACAGCGTCCAGAAGATTCGCAACTTCCTGCAAATTGTCGGGCTGCTCTCGCTCTTGATCGGCGGTGTCGGCATCGTCAACACGATGCAGGTGCTCTTGCGGCGCCGGCGGGTCGAGATCGCGATGCTCAAGACCGCTGGCTATCGCCAGCGACAGCTCTACATCCTGTTCGGTATCGAGGCCGGATTGTTGGGCTTGCTCGGTGGGCTGATCGGCTCGGCGGCCGGTATCGGAGTCAGCTACTTCATCAAGCAGTTGGTCGAGCGCGCCTTCTTCATCCACCTGACATTTGCCCTTGACCCGTTCACGGTTGGCTCTGGCGTGGTGATTGGCCTGGTCACGGCCCTCATCTTCGGCATTCTCCCGATCGTCCAGGCCAGCCAGATCCGGCCCCAGGCCGTGCTGCGCGAAGGGAGCGAGCGAGGCTCGGTAGGCAGCGTTGTGCTGTCTGGCTTTCTGTTGCTGCTGCTTGGTGGCTTGTTCTATATACTCGCGGCGTCCATTCTGGGCGATCTACGACTCGCCGGCTACGTGGTGGGCGGCGCGCTGGCTGTGCTGCTCACCTTGACCCTGCTGTTCACCATCGTGGTGCTGATCATCAGCCGACTGCCCGTGCTCGAGCGCCTCACCTGGTGGTACGCCGTGTTGATGGTCATCGCGCTGGCGGCGGCTGGCGCGGCCACCTACTATCTCCCTGGGTTCGGCGTGCTCTTCCTGGTCGTCGCGCTCTTCGGAGTCATCGTGGTGTTCCTGCCACGCACCTGGAAATCCAACGTCAAGATGGCCCTGCGTAACCTCGCGCGGGCCCGTGCGCGCACGGTAACCACGATGATCGCCCTGTTCGTCGGCGTGTTTGCCATCGGCCTCGTGCTGGTGCTCGGCCAAAACATCAAGCAAAGCATCGACCAGGCCTTCAACACGACGGTCAAATACAATTCATTCATCATCGCGGGCGCTGTTGATAAGAGCGCCGTCGATGCGCAGGTACCTGGCCTTCCTGGCCTGGAGTCGGTCGCGTCCGGAGCAAACTGCCCGGCACAGCGCTATGAGGTGAACCCGATCGCCCAGGCGATTCCACTGGCCGTCAATGGCACGCCCGTCACGCAACTGCTGCAGGGCGCCGGCTCACCTGGCATCAACAATCTGGGACGTGGCGGCGCCTTGCGGGTCTTGAGTTCGGTGGAAGGCTACGACCTGTCAGCGCAAGCGCTCCCGTCGTGTGACGTCAACCGGATCACAACCGATGAGCAAGGAAACCCACTCGGCGGACGCAGCCTCACCGCCGCCGACGCCGGAACCTACAACGTCGTCGTGGCCCGTTCCGCCACCATGGCTCCACTGAATTTGAAGGTGGGCGATGCGATCACGGTCCTGGCGGCGGATCGTAAGACCCCCATCACGCTCAACGTCGTCGGCTTCTTCGATGATGCTGGTGCTGTGGTGTTCGGTTCGATTCTCGTGGATACACCCGCGGTCAACACGCTCACCGCGGGCATGCCCGTATACATTTACGCTCTGAAGGAAGATCCCACCAAAGCCGATCAGGCGCTCCAGCAGTTGCAGCAAGCTGTCCCCACCGTTCAGACCTACAGCCTGGTGGATCTGACACTCTTCATCGACACCTTGTTGAGCAATCTGATCGTCATGCTGGTGTCGGTCGCCTCCCTGGCGATGCTCGCGGGCATCATCATCATCGCCAATGCCGTGGCGCTGGCCATGCTCGAACGGCGGCGCGAGTTGGGCATCTTGAAGTCGGTGGGCCACACCAGCGGCAGTGTGCTGCGCGAGGTGCTGATGGAGAATGGCACCGTCGGCTTCACCGGCGCCCTGATCGCGATGCTGTTGGTCACGCTGGCGACCACCGTGCTGGGTGTCGTGCTCTTCCAGACCGATTTCGGCATCAACGCCCCCATCGTGCTGGGCATCACACTGATTACGGCGCTCGTCTGCATGGTTGTCGCCGCCTTCGTCGCCTGGGGAGCGACGCGGGTCCGTCCGCTCGATGTGCTGCGCTACGAGTGAGCACGTGCCGGGCATGCCTGTCAGCGCGCCCGCGCAAGCGCAATGCCGTTCACATACCACCACTGATCGACGTTACAGCGCGTGGCGAGCGAGGTGGTGGTTTCAAGCTCCTCGAATAAATTCGAGGGAGAATCCCGTTCCGGCGAGCGGGGTGGTGGCTTCAAACGGAGCCCTCCGCGACTCGCACGCCACAGCGGGCAAGCAACTCGCTCGCCTCGCGCGCGGCATAGGGGATGGGGAGCCGCTGCCCCGGCCCATGTGAATCAGAGCCGGCGCTCCGCAAGAGGCCATGCCGGCGGGCGTAGTTGTCGTACGCTTCTACCTGCCTGGCGCTGTGGCTGGGATGGCGCACCTCGATGCCATCGAGGGGAATCTCGCCGCGTAGCGCGTCGAGCAGCGCGTCATCGTACACCGTAAAGCCCGACTCGGCGCGTCCAGGGTGCGCGAGCAGCGCCACGCCGTTTGACTGATGGGCCGCGGCGACCGCCGCGGCGAGATCGGCGCTCATGCTGCGATATCCCGCCTCGCGCATCTGGCGCACTCCCTCGGCCAGCGTGGTCACATGACCATGTTCCAGCAGGAGTCGGGCGTTGTCAATCGGGCGCTCTGGCTCGCCACCCTGCGCGGCCAGCACCGCCGCCTGCCGCGCGAACGCGTAGCCACGCCGGACCAACTCCCGCCGCACCGCACGGGTGTTCTCGCGCTGTGCCGACTCGGTTGCCAACACCAGATCGGCCAGTGCGCTGCCGGAAAACTCTTCCGCGAAGCAGAGCAGGTGCGCCAGATGTCCCTGCCATGCGGTGGTCGCCTCCACCGCTGGGATCACGTGTATGCCCCGCGCCGTTCCCAATTGGACCATTTCAGGGACGCTGCCCAGGTGGTCGTGGTCGGTCACCGCCACCACGCGAAACCCCGCGCTGGCAAGGTGGTCAAACAGTTGCGCGGGACGCCAGGAGCCATCGCTATAGGTCGTGTGCAGTTGCAAGTCAATGGCGTCATCGCCCTCTACACGGATTGGACACACACGCGTCTCCTATCAGGACTCACCGTTTCATCCCGCCAGCATCGCCTGCCATGCGGCGTAGGTCTGCGCCGCGATGAGATCTTGAGCATAGTGTGCCAGGGCGTGAGCGCGTCCGGTGCGTGCCAGCTCCGCCCGCAGCGTCGGATCATCGAGTAGCCGCTCCAGACAGCCGCGTAGCGCGGCGACATCGCCCTCCGGGAAGATCAGCCCCGCATCGGCGATGACATGGGGAATCTCGCCCGCCGACGATCCGACCACCGCCACTGCGCAGGCCATGGCCTCCACCAGCACGCGGCCAAACTGCTCGGTCCAGTTCGACTGCGTGAGCGAGGGCAGCACGAGGATATCCAGACTTGCCATACTGGTGGCTACCTGCCCGCTTTCGAGGCCGCCCATGAAGTGGACCCGGCCCGCGATGTTCAGCCGCTGTGCCAGCGCGCGTAGCTCGGGCTCGGTTGGTCCACGCCCCAATATGATGAGTTCGGCGCGCGATGCCATAGGCGCGAATGCTCGCACCAGCAGCTCGACACCCTTTTCTGGTCTCAGTCGGCCCACGTAGCCGATGCGCAGCGGTGCGCCGGCTGGGTGCGGTCGCGGCACGAACAGCTCGGTATCCACCCCGAACTGCGGGAAGACCGCCGCCGGACCCGCATATCCCTTGCGTCGCAGCACGCCGGCGGCATCCGCATTCGCCGCCAGCACATACCGCGTGTGCCGATAGTTGTATTGTTCCATCCAGGCGAACGGTGGAGGATATTGCCGGTACAGATT
>DASYGC010000092.1:0-7729 GCA_036000225.1 Ktedonobacterales bacterium
CCCTCGGCCTCGCAAATGTTCAGCGCCGCGGTATAGGCGCCACACAGCAGTTTGGCGGCCTGCTCCGCTGTCCGAGTGGTGTACTTCGGCCCCACCGCATGAATTACCCGGCGTGTTGGCGGCGCCAGGCGGAAAGCCGGCGTCACCACCGCGCTGCCGGTTGCGCAGTGGCCAATTCGGCGAATGGCCACAAGCAGCTCGGGCCCTGCCGCGTGGTGTATCGCGCCATCCACGCCCCCACCCCCCATCAGCGAGGCATTAGCGGCGGTTACTAACGCCTCGGTGCCTGCCCGCACAATGTTGCCCGTCACCAGTTCAACGGTTGTCCGACCGACCTGTACCTGGCGCATCCGCTAATGCCCGAGTTGCGCGAACAGACTCATCGCGCCCTGGCCAATCTGATTGATCAACGGACCGAACAAGATCGTCACCACGAATATGCCAATCACCGAGAGCGCCACGGTGAACGCGACAGCCGGCGGCGTGGCAAGGCGATCCTGTTTGACCGGTTCGACGACGAACATGCGCCACACGACATTGGCGTAATAGGCGATCGAGATGACACTGTTGATCAGCCCAATGATCACCAGCCAGGTCAGCGCCGAGCCTTGCTGCCAGGCAGCTATGAAGATGAACAGCTTGCTCAAGAAGCCCGCCATGGGCGGGATCCCCGCCAGGCTCAACATGCACAGCCCCATGCCAGCCGCGATCGCGGGGCTGCGACGGCCATAGCCATCGAAGTCGCGGATGCCTTCGCGCCCCGTAGCGTCCGCCAGCGCGATGATGCCCGCAAACGCACCGAGATTCGTCAGCACGAACACGAACAGGAAGATCAGCATCGCTCCATCGCCGGCTGGGGTGTTGTGAATGATCAGCGCCGCGAAGCCCACCAGCAAATAGCCCGCCTGGCCGATACTGCTGTAGGCCATCATGCGCTTGATATTCGTCTGCAGCAGCGCCACCACATTGCCGACCGTCATCGTCAGCGCCGCGACTACTGCCACCATCACCCACAAATAGGTGCTGTTGATGGCGATCAGGTTGCCGCTGACGAAGATGCGGAGCAAGGCGGCGAACCCCGCCGCCTTCGAGCCGACGGAGAAAAACAGCGTCGAGGGCGTAGGCGAGCCTTCGTAGATATCGGGTGCCCACATGTGGAAGGGCACCGCCGAAACCTTGAAGCCGAAACCGGTGAAGATGAACACGTCCGCCATCAGCAAGAGCAAATTGCCGGTCTTGAGGCTCCGCGTGATGGCGGTGGCAATCTCGCCCAGATCCGTCGAGCCGGTCGCGCCATAGAGCAAAGCCATGCCATAGAGCAGGATCGCCGACGACATCGCTCCCAGCAGCACGTATTTGACGGCTGCCTCGGCCGAGCGATCGTCGGTGCGCGAAAGTCCGGCGAGAATGTACAGCGGGATACTGGTCAGTTCCAGCGAGATGTAGATCGAGATCAACTCGCGCGTACTGCCCATCAGCATCATGCCGGCAACCGAGAAGAGCAGGATGGCGTAGTATTCCCCAACCGTCGCGCGTGAGAAGCGTGTGGTATAGGTATAGGCCACCAGACCCACCACCGCGCCGATCAGCAGAAAAAGCAGCTCGAAGAAGATGGCATATTGATCGACTGTGAGCATACCGAAGAATGCGGTGTTGTCCTTGGGCAATGGGCCAAACCACCCAAAGATCAGCGACAGGATCAGCCCAAAAGGGATAACAAGTCCACCCACGGCGACGATGGCGATCACCGCGCGCCGCTTGACGAAGAGATCCATCGCCAGCACGATCAGCCCAAGCAGGACGACGCCCAGCTCCGGCGAGAGCATCCAGATGGATGTGGCATTGATGGTTGATGTCACGGCTCAAGCTCCTAATGACACATCACGAACAACGTGAAGCTATTGGCTCAGTGCGCCGCCACTGCCTGGACGCTGTGGAGGATCTGTTGCAAGCTGGGACTGATCAGATTGACCAGTGGACTGGGATAGATGCCGACGAACAGGATCACCAGCGCCAACGAAACCAGCGGAATCACCTCGCGCCAGTTCGCATCGGTCAGCCAGTCCCACTTGAGGTTCAGCGGGCCGTAGTAGGCGCGCCGCAGCATCCACAAGAGATAGCCAGCCGTCAACACCACGCCGAACGCCGAGAGGATCGTAACCACCGGCAGAATGGCGAATGTACCGGTAAAGATGAGGTACTCCGAGACGAAACCGCTCAATCCCGGCAGGCCGAGCGAGGCGAAGCACGCCACCGAGTAGAGCAAGAACAGCGCGGGCATTTTCTTACCGATACCCCCAAAGACGCTGATATCGCGCGTATGGGCCTTGTCGTAGAGCACGCCGACGGCGAAGAAAAGCATGCCCGTGATCGTCCCGTGGGTGAACATCTGCAGCGTGGCGCCCGTCAGCGCGGCGGCCCGGAAGTTGACCGCTGAGGCGCCCGCCGCCGCGGCGCCGGCGACCCCCAGCAACACATAACCCATGTGACTGACGCTACTGTAAGCGATCATCTTCTTCATGTCGCGCTGGACCATCGAGGCGCCCGCGCCCCATAGGACATTGATAGCGGCGAAGATGCCCAGCGCGGGCGCGAAGAGCATCGCTCCCTCTGGCACGAACCCCAGGCAGATGCGAATCAGCCCGTAAGCGCCCATCTTGAGCAGCACACCGGCCAGCAGCACGCTGACGGCCGTCGGCGCCTCGGTGTGGGCATCGGGCAGCCAGGTGTGCACCGGCCACATCGGTATTTTGACGGCGAAGCCACTGAACAGCAGCAGGAAGACCAGCAGCGGCACGGAGATCGCGCCACCAAAAAGCGGCAGCGAGCCATGCACCTGATGATTCAGGCTGGCAAAATAGCTGAACGCGGCGCTCTTCCCGCCGGTGTTGACGTAGAGCAGGAAGATGCCGGCCAGGGTAAACGATGAGCCGACCAGCGTGTAGATCAAGAACTTCCATGCGGCATATTCGCGCCGCTGGCCGCCCCAGATGCCGATCAGCAGGAACATCGGGATCAGCTCGACCTCCCAGAACAGGATGAACAGGAAGAGGTCAGCCGAAGCGAAGACGCCCATTACCCCCGTCTCCAGGAAGAGCATCAGCGCCATGTACAGCTTGATCCGCCGATCGATGTGCCACGAACCGATGACGGCCAGCAGCGTGAGCAGGGCGTTGAGAATGATCATCGGCGTGCTGAGCCCATCGGTGCCCAGGGCATAATCCACATGGAAGTGAAAACTACCCAGGGTGATGTCGATCCACGGCACCTTCTCAAACCATTGCGGCTGCATCACCGTGCCGAAGTTGACCGAAGGGCCCCCCAGCAGGCCGAAATACAGCCAGAGCGCGAGCGCGAAGACGACGCCCGAGCCAACCAAGGCAGTCCAGCGGCTGACGCGCTCCGGCAGGAGCAACACCAGCACACCCGCGACAGCCGGGAGGAAGACGATTGCCGTGAGTAACATAGCGTTAACCTCGAGTCGAGCCGCATACTTTCTGTAGGGGCGTACGGGTCATTCGTAACTAGTCATCAGGTACGCCCTCTGGGTTTCTCTCTTCTGAACAGGTCACGAACGACGAGGCCCTCGGGGGGCGACTATCCATCAACCCCCCTACCTCGCGCCCAGCAGCGCCGCCGACACGAACAGCGCGATCACGAGAATCAGCGCACCAGCGAAAAAGAAGGCGGCGTAGTTCTGCACGCGCCCCGTCTCAGATCGCTTGGTGACATCGCCCAGCCCCTTGACGACGCGCGCCGAACCGTTGACGACGCCGTCAATGATCCGCGCGTCGAAGAACACCGCAAGTTTCGACGGCCCCAGAATGAACCACTGGATCAGCCACAGATAGAATTCGTCGAGATAGTACTTGCGCACCAGCAGGTTGTAGGCGAAGGCGCCGCCCGGCACGTGGGTGTACCACGCTGGCGAGATACCACGCCGCGCGCCATAGATCGAGTACGCCGCCAGGAATCCCACGACGGCGACCGCGACGCCAACATACGTCTTCCAATCGCCGAGGGGATTCGCGACAGTAACAGGATGACCCGTGAGGAAGGTGCCGAACTGGAAGATCCAGAATCCGGCCAGCGCCGCCGGAAACGCAAGCACGATCAGCGGCAGCGTCATCGTCCACGGGGTCTCGTGCGCATGCTGTTCGCCGCGAAACTGCGCGTCGTTGCCCCACAGGCCAAACCACCTGGCGCCCCGACCACCAAACGTCATGTAGAACAGCCGGAACATGTAGAACGCCGTCAGGAGCGCGGTAAAAAGCGTCACACCATACAGGATGTAGCCCTCGAAGCCATTGGACGCGCCAAAGTCGAAGGCCGTGCCAATGATGGTGTCCTTACTGAAGAATCCCGAGAACGGCGGTATGCCCGCGATCGAGAGCGTGGCGATCAGGAAGGTGCCCGCGGTGATCGGCATCCGTTGGGCCAGGCCGCCCATCTTGCGCATATCCTGCACGTGATGCACGCCGATGATCACACTGCCCGAGCCGAGGAAGAGCAACGCCTTGAAGAAGGCATGCGTGAAGAGGTGAAAGATGCCGACCGAGTTGTTGTTGGCCACTGCCAGTCCGACGAAC
Source organism: Ktedonobacterales bacterium (assembly GCA_036000225.1). Classification (GTDB taxonomy): domain Bacteria; phylum Chloroflexota; class Ktedonobacteria; order Ktedonobacterales; family JADMIN01; genus DASYGC01. The sequence continues at coordinate 4,590 of DASYGC010000092.1, forward strand.
ATGTAGCCCAACTGGCTAATGGTCGAGTAGGCCAGCACGCGCTTGATGTCATTCTGCACCAGGGCGATCGTGGCCGCGAACAGCGCCGTGAAGCCGCCGACATAGCCGACCACCATCAGCGACTGCGGGCCGGCCACGGCAGCGTAGATCGGGAACAGGCGCGCCACCAGATAGACACCAGCGGCCACCATCGTCGCGGCATGAATCAGCGCACTGACGGGGGTGGGACCCTCCATCGCATCGGGCAGCCAGACGTGCAGCGGAAACTGCGCCGATTTGCCGACCGCGCCACAGAACACCAGGATCATCGCCAGCGTGATGGTGAACTGATCGACATGGGTGGTGGCGGAGTTGAGTTGGTGGAAGTCAAAGGTGCCGGTGGTGACGAAGAGAATCAAGATGCCGATCATAAAGCCGAAATCACCCAGGCGCGTCGTGACGAACGCCTTGAGTGCCGCCGGTGGCGGATCAACGCGATCGTACCAGTAGCCAATCAGCAGGTATGAGCTCAGGCCCACTAGCTCCCAGCCGATAAACAGCACCAGGAAATTGGCGCCCAGCACCAGAATCAGCATCGAGAGCGTGAAGAGCGAGAGCTCGATGAAGAAGCGTGAGAAGCCTGGCTCGCCATGCATGTAGCCAATCGAGTAGAGCTGGACGAGCGCGGAGACACTGGTGACGACCACCAGCATCACGGCGGTCAGTGCATCGACGCGGAAGGTGATGGAGTAGGTCAGCTTGCCAAAGGTGAACCAGTTATACAGCGGAATATCTCTGAAATTGCCGGTGGGCGGCGTCAGCCCAAATAGACCGAGGAACTGGAACAGGATCAGCAGGGCGAGCACAAAGCCGGCGACCATGAAGATCGTGCCGATCCAGGCCCCAATCAAGCCCCACCGCGTTTCATCCTCTTCGGCGTGAGCCGCGAGATGATCGACCTCCAGGTCGCCTGCGGCGCCGCTAGCTCCCCCGCCATGACCTCCGCCATGACCTCCGCCATGCTCGTCGTGGCCTTCAGCCGCCGCGGCCTGCCGCGCGCGCTCTGGGTGCCGGCGGTTCTGCGCGGCGACATCCAGCGGGCGAAAGATCGCCAGAATGATCAGGAACGCCGCCAGGGGCAGCGCGGGAATGATCCAGGCGAAGTCTACGAAGGACATGGGGTGCTCCATCTCTCCATCATGACGGGCCGCGTGCGTCCGCCAGACGCCCCTACCAGCGCATCAGGTTGATCTCTCCGACATCAATCGACCGCCGTCGCCGGTAGATGGCGATAATCATCGCCAGCGCGACCGAAGCCTCAGCGGCAGCCACGGTGATAATGAAAATGGCGAAAACCTGGCCGGTCAGGCGCGTGGCTTGCGCGCTGTGTCCGACAAATGCGGAAGAATACGCCACGAGCGTAATGTTGACCGCATTGAGCATGATCTCAATACTCATCAGAATTGACACCGCGTTGCGCTTGCTCAGCGCCCCGTACAATCCGATGCAGAACAGGACGGCGCCGAGCACCAGAAAATTGGCAAGCGTCATACCCTATTCCTCCCGCCCGATGACAATCGCCCCGATGATCGCTACCAACAGCACTACCGACGCCACTTCGAACGGCAAGACATAGCTGTAGGTGAACGGGCTATAAAGCAACTGCCCGATGCGGACCACACTGCCAGACGTCTGCGCCGTGGTCGTGGTCACCGCCGCGCTACCACCGCTGACCAGGTTCCCCGCGCTGTTGGCGACCGCGTAAATAATGACGACGCACAGGCCCAGGCTCACCAGCGCGCCGAACCACCACTGCGAGCTCACCGGATTGCCGTTGCGCGCCATTGGATTGTGCGTCAGCATGATCGCGAACAGAATCAGGATGGTCACCGCGCCCGCGTAGATCAGAATTTGCACGATGGCGATGAACTCCGCGTTGAGCAACACATAGATGCCCGCGGCCGCGCCAAAGACCAGCACCAAAAACAGCGCCGCGTGCACGATGTTGCGCAGCACGACAACCGCCAGCGCCGAACCGACGAGCGCGGCGGCGATCAGGTAGAAGATGATCGTGGCAATGTCCATACGGACTCCTCTGCGGCGTGGTCGGTGGGTGGTTGTGGCACCTGGACGGACTGGCAAGTCACGCGCGGAGCGTTTCCCCGTGCGCCCTCTCTGGATGTCAGGCATCGGGCAGTGGCGAATGGGTGAGCGTGTGCGCACCAGATGCCAGCCAGTGACAGGAGCGGGAATGGCGGATGGAACATGGTCATCCACATCGGTTGATCGCGTGTGGCACCATCTTCGATTGTAGCATCCCGTGTCAATCCGCGCCGCACGCCTTTTTCCAGGCGTGTGCCCGGCTGCGAGGCGACATCCTACCTGCGATGTCTCCCCCTATGGTCGCTCTGTCGGTCTGGTTTACGCCAGGTGCAAGCGCTCGGCGGTGGCGATGAACTCGGTGAGGATGGGCGCGGCGAGCGGGCGGATCCAGGTGACCAGCAGCCCGCTGATCGCCCCAATTATGATTCCACCTGCGATGTCGCCCGGATAGTGCACGCCAACATAGACACGCGCGTAGCCGAGGAAGAGCACGCCCAGCACCCCCACCACGGCCACCGCCACCGCCAGTTTGAGCAAACCGGTCAGGGTTCTAGCGCTGGCTGCCTGGTCCGCATCCAGCTGGGGACCGCGCGGACGCGCCTGCCACAGGAGAAGCGCGGCATACACCATGAGCATCGTCACCATCGCCGCGGCGACAGCCGCGTGATCGCTGGGGAACGACGCATCGGCGGCGTGGTAGATCAGCGGCTTGAGGCTCGGGTGCGAGGCAAACGGGCGCGGCTCATTCACCAGCGCGCCGGCTAGCAGCGTCAGAATGATCGCCAGCAGCACCGCGGGCACCGCCAGCAGCAGCAATTGCAAACCGAGCGACCGGATGCGCGCGGTGGCACTGGCTGCGGCGCCGCCCGTCGCGCGCGCCGCCACCGTCCACCGCACCACGCCCACCCACAAGAGCACGAGTAGCAAAGGGAGCAAAAAAATCACGTCCTGCGCGCCAAAGATCATCACCTGGTCCAACAGCGGGTTGTGGCGCGCAGGCGCGTCGATCTCCTGGAGCAACTGCCAGTTGATGGATTGCAGTCCATTGAGCATGATGT
>DASYGC010000093.1:0-10476 GCA_036000225.1 Ktedonobacterales bacterium
CACCTTGTGGCGGCTCGATCTTGATGACTTCCGCTCCGAGATCGGCGAGTGTCATCGTGCAATACGGACCGCTCAACACGCGTGTGAGATCGAGCACCTTGATTCCTTGGAGTGGTCGCATCCCCATATTCCTTCCGTGTCAGGTTCCCTGGCGATCAGGGTAGCAAGAACCCAGACCCCAGCGTATCATGTGGATCGAGGACAAATTCATGCCAGCCAGTGAGATAGGCGGTGCCGCTGATCTCCGGTATGATCGCGGGAAACGGTCCGACCGTTGTTGCACCGACGATCCGCCCAGAGAAGACACTTGAGGCTCCCAGTATGCTCTCGAACTCCACTTCCTGACCAACCGCCAGCTCCTCACGCATCGCGTGGACCGCCAATCGCGCCGATACCCCCGTGCCCGTCGGCGAGCGATCGACCTCGGCATCAGCAAAAATGCAGATATTCCGACTATGATGCGCTGAAGTTTCGGGCGGACCAACAAAGATGGTACCGTACAGAAATCCCAGGTCTGGCTCGGTGGGGTGAACCAGGGTCAGGGCTTGGATTGTGGCACGTTTGATCTCCTCACCGACCTCGACCAGGCGCGGCAGCAGCGCTGGTTCAACACGCAGACCCACGCGTGCCGCGGGCACAATGGCATAGAATGCTCCGCCGAACGCGACATCCAACACGACGGTGCCGATGCCAGGGATATTGACGGAGAGATCGCGTGCAGACACAAACGAAGGTACGTTGAGAAACGAGACCCGTGCCACACGCCCGTCGGCCCCCAGGTGCGCGGTGGCATGCACGCGGCCCGCTGGTGTATCGAGCACAACAGGCGTGTCCGCGCCCACCACCGGCAGGGTGCCCGTATCCAGCAGCGCCGTCACGAGCGCGATGACCCCGTGGCCACACATCGTGCTGTAGCCCTCGTTGTGAAAGAACAACACGCCCAGATCGGAGCCCGCGATCACCGGCGGCACGACCACACATCCATACATGTTGTGATGCCCGCGTGGTTCCCACATCAGCGCTTTGCGGACGTCGTCAAGATGCGCTTGCATCCAACGTCTGCGCTCCAGCATGGTGCTCCCGGCAATCTCCGGCAACCCACTGGTAATAATGCGCAACGGCTCCCCCGCCGCATGCACATCCAAAGTGGTGACAAGGCGTGTAGCCTGAGGAAGTACTCCTCGCTTCCAGTCGAATCCCATCGGAACCTCGTTTTCGCCCTCGTGCGCCACATACGACAGGTTTTGCAGGTCCTTTGTAGAGCAGACCCGAAGTGTGCTACATTCCACTGTATCGTGGCAAGCGCACTCACGGGCCACGCATTTCCCCCTCTGTCGTGCTGAGTGCATGGACCTTTGTGTGCCATCGGCATTTCACTGGCTGGCAGACAGAACCGGCACCCCTTCTCAGTGTCAGTGAATGTCTCGCGTAGTGCGACCTATGTAATACGGCAGTCAAGCCTGACATGAGGCGTAACCCGCACATGGTGGATGTGCCCCCATCCTCGCCTGTGACAAAGGAGCGAGCACACATGCGACAGCCTATTCATTTGACGGTCAACGGGTCACGACGTGGCTACGAGGTTGAGCCTCGATTGCTGCTCGTGCATTTCCTGCGCGACGTGCTTGGCCTGACGGGCACGCATGTCGGTTGCGACACCGGCCAGTGTGGTGCCTGCACGGTGCTTCTGGATGGTCGTGCCGTCAAGAGTTGCATGGTGCTGGCCGTGCAAGCCGATAATGCGGACATCACAACCGTTGAAGGGCTCGCCCAGAATGGTCAGTATCATCCCATTCAGAACGGCTTCTGGGAGAAACATGGATTGCAATGTGGCTTCTGCACTCCCGGAATGATGATGGCCGCCGTGTGCCTATTGCAAGACAATCCCAACCCCACCGATGAGCAAATTCGCGAGCAGCTCGAAGGCAATCTCTGTCGGTGCACTGGATACCAGAACATCGTTGCCGCCATCCGGTCCGCGGCCGAACACATGTCGGCACAGGGCGCTGCAGCGCCTGCCAAATAGGCACCAGAGAATGGAGAGGTTTCAGACATGGCAGTGAGTCGCCTCTTTGGCAGTTCTGTCAAGCGACGCGAAGACCCGCGCATGATCACCGGGCGAGGGATGTATACTGAAGACGTGAAGCTCACCGGCATGACCTATATGGCCATCCTGCGGAGCCCCTATGCGCACGCCCGTATCACCAGTATCGATACGTCGCGCGCGAAAGCCCTGCACGGCGTCATCGCCGTATTTACCGGGAAAGACCTGGAGGGTAAGCTCAATCCTATCCCCTGTGCATGGCTCATTCCCGACTCCGATCTGAAGGTCCCTCCGTACAAGGCATTGGCAACCGATACGGTGCGCTACACCGGTGACGGCGTCGCGGCGGTTGTGGCGAGCAGCCCTTACATCGCACGCGATGCGCTGGACCTTATCGATGTCCAGTACGAGCCCTTGCCAGTGGTCACCACCCAGGAGACCGCGCTTGCCCCGGGTGCGCCACAGTTGCATGAGGAGGCTCCAGGCAACCAGGCGTTCCACTGGAAGTTTGCCACAGGCGATGTCGACCAGGCATTCAACGATGCTGAGATCGTCATCAAGCAGCGCTTTAATCAACAACGACTCATCCCTAACGCGATGGAGACGCGCGGCGCCGTTGCGCAATGGGACCCCGGGATGGAAGAGTTGACGCTTTACAACACCTCACAGAATCCGCATATCGCGCGGTTCCTGAGTTGTGTGGTCACGGGAATCCCTGAGAACAAGATTCGGGTGATCGCTCGCGATGTCGGGGGCGGCTTCGGCAGCAAGATCCCCTACTATCCCGGCGATGCGCTGACTATCTTCGCGGCGCGCGAAACGGGCCGACCGGTCAAGTGGATCGAGACGCGCAGTGAGAATTACCTCGCGACCATCCATGGCCGCGATCAGTTCGAGGAAGTGGAGTTAGCCGCCAAGCGGGATGGTACGATCACTGGTCTACGTGTCAAAGCATGGGCCAACATGGGCGCATATCTCTCTACCGCGGCGCCCGGCGTGCCCACCTGGCTCTTCGCGCTCATCGTTCCAGGCTGCTATCGCATCCCGGTCTACGCCTGTGATGTGTGGGGAGCGTTCACCAACACCACTCCGACCGATGCCTATCGCGGCGCGGGTCGGCCCGAGGCGGCTTTCTTGATGGAGCGCATGGTAGATTTGCTGGCGCTCGAGCTGAAGATGGATCCGGCGGAGCTGCGACGGAAGAACTTCATCCCCAAGGACGCTTTTCCCTACACGACCGCGGGTGCGCTCAGCTATGACAGTGGCGACTACGAGGGCACGCTCGACAAGGCGCTCGAGATGGTCGACTATCCCGCGTTGCGCCAGCGACAAACCGAATTGCGCGCGCAGGGACGCTACCTGGGTATCGGTCTGTCCACCTATGTCGAGGTCTGCGGTCTGGCACCCTCCAAAGCGGCGGGCGCGATGGGATTCCAGGGCGGCCTGTGGGAGCCGGCAACCGTTCGCGTTCTCCCGACCGGCAAGGCCTATGTGTATACCGGCACCAATCCGCATGGGCAAGGTGAAGAGACCACCTTCGCCCAACTCGTCGGGGAGGAGATCGGGCTGCCTGTCGCCGATATTGAAGTGGTTCACGGCGATACCTCCCAGATTTCGATGGGCTGGGGCACCTACGGCAGCCGCACCACAGCCGTGGGTGGAACGGCAGTGGTCCTGGCCGCCCGCAAAGTGCGTGATAAGGCACTGAAGCTGGCCGCGCATTTGCTCGAGGCCGCTCCCGAAGATATGGTGTTCGACCAGGGCCGCTACTATGTCAATGGCAGCCCCGACCGCGCCAAGACCATCCAGGAGATTGCTTTGATGGCCAATGTGGCCTGGAACATGCCGGAAGGGATGCCTCCCGGCTTGGAGGAGAGTCACTTCTACGACCCCACCAACTTCACCTTCCCCTTCGGCGCGCATATCTGTGTCGTCGAAGTCAATGCGGAGACCGGCGAGATCAAGATCGAGCGGTATGTGGCCGTAGATGATGTTGGTCCTGCCATCAATCCCATGATTATCGACGGTCAGATTCATGGCGGCGTAGCACAGGGCCTTGGTCAGGCGCTCTACGAAGGCGCGATCTACGACGCGAATGGTCAGCTCATCACTGGGAGCATGCTCGACTATACCGTGCCCAACGCCATGCAGATTCCTCCCATCGAAACAGCGCGAACCGTGACACCCAGCCCGTCCAACCCGATGGGCATCAAAGGAGTCGGCGAGACCGGCACCATTGCGTCCACGCAGGCGGCCGTCAATGCGGTCGTGGATGCGCTTGCCCCATTTGGCATCCGCCACATGGAAATGCCCATGACGCCTGAACGCGTCTGGCGCACCATTGAGGCCGCAAAACACCAACAAGGGGGCACCAGTTCTCAGAGTACCGGGCAATGAGGAGGTAAGCGATGTATCCCAGCGAGTTCGCATACCATGCGCCAACAACGCTCGCCGACGCCGTCAAGCTCCTCCAGGGCAGTGACGGCGAGGTGAAGGTGCTGGCAGGAGGACAGAGTCTCATTCCGCTGATGAAGCTGCGCTTGGCCGAGCCGAAGACGCTGATCGACATCGGCCGCATTGCCGAGCTCAAAGGCATCCGGCAAGACGGTGAATTTCTCGTGATTGGAGCGGCCACACCCTATCTCCAGATCATGACCACACAACTCGTGGACGAGCGAGCTCCACTACTCACTGAAGCGATTCGCCAGGTCGGCGATATGCAGGTGCGAGCACGAGGCACCATCGGCGGCAGCCTGGCCCACGCCGATCCCGCCGGCGATGTGCCGGCCGCTGTGGTTGCTCTCGATGGCCAGATCACTGCCGTGGGACCAGGTGGCAAGCGCTCGATAGCCGCGCGCGAGTTCTTCGTCGATTTGTTGACCACGGCGCTCAAGCCCGACGAGGTGCTCACGGAAGTCCGTATCCCAGCTACGAGTCAGGCGCGCACTGGGTCCGCTTACATCAAGCACCGGCATCCCGCGAGCGGATATGCCGTGGTTGGAATCGCGGCAATCATACACCTGGCCGAAGACGGTACCTGCCAGCAAGCGCAACTGGCGATCACTGGCGCGGGCAGCCATGCGGCTAGTATGCTAGCAACCGAGCGAGCTTTGACTGGTAAGACGCTCTCGGAAGCCGTGATTGCCGATGCTGCCACGCACGCCACGGAAGGGCTCGAACTACTGTCTGACAGTTATGCCACGGGCGAGTTTCGCGCCCACCTCGCGACGGTCCTGACGCGTCGCGCGATCACCACCGCCGCCGCTCGGGCACGAGGTGAGTCCGCGTAACTGGCACGCCGTCAGCTGCGCACATCAACCATCTAGCTCGCCATCAGGGCCGGTCTGTTGCCAGACCGGCCTGTTCTTGTCGCCCCGCGGTATGAAGCTCGGTATTTCGAAGAGTACCTGAGTGAAGCCACCGCGCTGCGTTCTTGGAAAGCCTCATTCGCTTGCGGTTGCCCGTGCCCGTGATCGGTGCCCGCGCTGGCGTTCTCCTGTACCCGTCGCCCGAATGCAGATATCACAGCAGCAGCGGATCAAATGCATGGGTGGCCAGGCCGCCAAGCGCTGTCACGCGTTGCATGAACCTTGTGACGCAGCAGGTTGGGAGCGTGGACGCCACGGCGCTGGCTTCCCATGCTATACTGCAATGGCGAGCTATCGGATCGTGGTCGCGTGGGGCGACCCACGCACGTCACGTGCGTGTCACGCGTCGGTCAAGCCCCATCCTGGCCGGCATACCATGGCAACCTATGGCACAGTGCGAGCAGTCGCGCCGCGACGGTTGAGTTGGTGGACAAGGAACATAACCCCCTTGCCCCTCGCACGTATGAGGGTCAGGGGGCAGCGTAACGGCCTCCCAACGCAACTGTCCGCTAGAAAGGAAGTGCGGCCTTGCGCCCAGTTTCGGTGAATCCAGACGGTGCGCGCCGCCGGGATATCAGACCATGAGCCAGCAAGAACCACCAGCGCCAGCGTATACCTCCTTCAACGATGCGGATACGATTCCGGACACGACGAGTCCCAGCGCCAGGGGCGTGCATGTCCCGGCAGGGGCCGCCGTTCCCGCGGCTCCGGCGGCACATTACAATATCTTTGCCGATTTGCTGCGTGGCATCTTCCAGGGTGCCTACGCGGTCGATCGCCTGCACATACCTGGCTTGCTGATTTGGATCGCGGTCGGTTTCGTACCCGTGCTCGGTACGCTGGCCGCGGCACGTGACGCCTATTACTGCTTCGAGGTGGGCGCATGGGGCTCGCTGCTGTTCAACCTGGTCGGGCTGCTGCCATTCATGAAGGGGTTTGCCACCGTGCTGGATGTCTTCCAGCTCGGCAAGCTCAGGAAGCTCAGCCAGCTCCACCGGATTCATCACGTGGCGCATGCCGCGCACCAGGTCGCGCACGCGGCTGGCCACGGTCGCATGCTACGCGCGGGCGGTCGCCTGGGGAGCCGCAAAGCCAGCGCGATTACCGGTGTCTCCCATGAGGCGGGCGCTATGGTACTCGTCGTCGAGAACAAGCGGATTCCGCTGCGCAATGGCGCCGCATGGCCCGCGCTGTTGGTGGCACTACTTGCCGCGGTGTGCTTGCCACCCGTTATGGTGCTCGGACTCGACATTCTCGCGGGCGGTGCGTACCTTGCCTATGCGGTGCCACTGCCCATCGCGCTCGGCGGTGGACTGGTCGCGGTGCTGTGCGCCGTCGGCGTGCTGCTGTTGGCCCGGTGGGCACGGCAGACGGCCAAATTGCTCAAGGGGCGTCCATTCTCGCGCGGTCTGGTCTCACTGGCGGCGATCATCCTCGCGTGGTTCACGGTTCTGGCGAGCCTCGCCACGCTGATCGCCATCGTGTACATCGAGCGTGGCGCGCTGCCGGCGCTCTAGATCCGCCACGGTATGGGATCACAGCACAGCATACAGGCGATCAGCATGCGGTGCGCACGTGAGCTGCTCAAAGCCGGCCAGGTACGGCACGATGGGCCGCGTTACTTGCTGGGAATCGTCGGGCCGCCGGCAGTGGGCAAGAGCACCTTCGCGGCGTCACTGGTGGCAGCGGTGAATCGCCTGGCTGGCGACGGTATGGCGGTGGCGGTGCCGATGGATGGGTTTCATTTGCCCAACGTCGTCCTGGAGGCCAGCGGTTTACGTCACCTGAAAGGCGTGCCCGCCACCTTCGACGCGCAGGGGTTCGTGGACCTTTTGAGCCGCCTGCGCGAGAATCCGCCGCGTACGCTCTGGTGCCCACTCTACGACAGGGATCTGCACGACCGCGTCGACGCCGCGCTGGCCGTCGAACCCGCCGCGCGCCTGATCGTGGTCGAGGGCAATTACTTGCTGCTCACGGAACCACCGTGGGATCAAGTGCGGCCGAAACTGGACCTGGCTTGGTATCTGGATGCGCCCCGGGGGACGCGACTGGAGCGCTTGCGACAACGGCATGTGGCGGGCGGGCGCACGCTGGACGAGGCGCAGGACAAAATCAGCGGCACGGATGCCCCCAATGCTGAGTTGATCGAGGCCACGCGCACGCGGTCCGATCGCGTGATCTGGCTCGGCGCGGGGACCTGAGGCCGGCGAGCGCCAGGGAACAGCCGCCAGTGTTTGCTGTGCGGAAGCAGACAATTCCTCAACATGGTCCAGCATCGCGCGCACCGATAGCCCTTGTCTTTCTCCTCGTACCGCGCTACACTATGTACGGACATGAAATGTACGGACATAGTCGGATGGGAGAGTCAGCCATGCCACAGCAGAGGCGAGTGAGGCAGACCAGCACCCACCGGGCGAGTTCGCTGGCCACCGCACGGGACGCCGCCATCTGGGCAGAGCTCCCCGAGCCGAGTGGCGAAGCTGCACCACTGCACCGGCAGATCACCGAGGCCATCACCCGGCAGATCGAGCTGGGAGAACTGCGGCCAGGCAACATGCTGCCACCCGAACTGGAGCTGGCACGGCAGTTCGGCGTCAGTCGCCACACCGTACGCGCGGGCATCGCTGGATTGGTTCGAGCGGGGTTGCTCGCGCGCCACCGTGGCCGGGGCACGTTTGTCACGCGACCGCGCATCCAGCAAAGCCTGGCGCGCTTCTACAGCTTGGCGCACGAAATGCGCGCGCAAGGCAAACAGCTCGAAACCCGTGTGCTGGCGCGCGGACGGATCGCCACGCTGGACGAGGTGGCGCGAATGGCCTGCGAGCAATTGGACATTGACGATCCAGCACAGGTGGGCTATTTGCGTCGGTTGCGTCTGGTGGACGGCATTCCGTTGCTACTGGAGTTGCTGACCTTTCCCGTCGCGCTGTGTCCTGAGCTGTTGCGCGAGCCGGCGCCTGGCACGCTCGATCTGGGCGCGGCGCCGTTCTATGACGTGCTGGCCGAGTATGCTGGCGTCCACGTGGCACGCGCGCACGAGACGCTGCGCCCGGGCACGGTGGCGGGCGAGGAGGCCCTGCTGCTGCGAGTGCCACCGTTGACGCCTGTATTCGCGGTCGAGCGCATCAGCACTGCTGACGAGCAACCGGTGGAATGGCGCCAGGCGCTGGTGCGCGGCGACCGCTTCGCCTACACGGTGGATTTGCTGAACCCCGTCGAGGAGGGCGATTCTGGCTAAGCCTCGAGCGGGGCGCGCCGCGCCGGCGCCAACCCCGACTGCCTATCCTGATCCTAACGCGCGGAGCACGCTCATCATTCGCAAGCCGGTCGTCGCGTATAGCGTGCCGGTCGCGAATACCAGCGCGGCCGATCGCATGGCACGCGTGCGCCAGGCCGAGCTGGTCATCAGCGGCGTGCTGCGTGGCGGCGTGCTGCTGAGCGCGGTCATCACGTTGATCGGAGTCATCGAGTTCTATGGGCGCTATGGCGCCGCCGGAGCTGGCTCTGCCGCCGCCGCGGCGGGATTCCCGCACACCCTGGGCGCCGTGGGTCAGGGTCTCATCAGCGGCGATCCGCAGGCCATCATTATGCTGGGACTGCTGTTGCTGCTCGCTACCCCGGTCGCGCGAGTCATCGTTTCGATCGGGGCGTTTGCCCTCGAGCACGACGGGCTTTACGTCGCTATTACGGCTTTGGTCCTCTTGATTTTGCTGACCAGCTTCTTCCTCAGTCCACTCCAGGATCAGGCCAGCAAGATCCCAGCCGTGCCGCACATCTCGTTCTTCCTGGTGGTCTTCGCGGCCTGCGTGCTTGCCGGTCTGATTGGCTCGCTGGTGGGCCTGGGCGGCGGCATCTTCGTGGTGCCGTTGCTCACCAGCGCATTCGGCCTCGATATCCACCAGGCCATCGGCGCATCGATCGTCTCGGTGATCGCCACTTCCAGTGGCGCCGCGGCGGCCTACGTACGCGAACACATCACCAATCTGCGGGTGGGCATGTTCCTGGAGATCGCCACCACCGTCGGCGCCATCTCGGGCGCGTTCCTGGCCGTCATCGCGCCGATCTCCGCACTGTACATCATCTTCGGCCTGGTGCTCATCGTCTCGGCGATTCCGCTCGTGATCAGGATCGGCGAGGAACTGCCGGCTGGCGTCACGCCCGATCGCTGGGCGCGCTGGTTGGCATTGGGCAGCAGCTATCCCGATCGGCGGCTGCGTCGTACGGTGCGCTACGAGGTGACGCATGTGCCGGCGGGCTTCTCATTGATGTACGTCGCTGGCCTGATCTCGGGCCTGTTGGGGATCGGCAGCGGCACGTTCAAGGTGCTGGCGATGGATACCGCGATGCGTCTGCCACTCAAGGTCTCGACGACCACCAGCAACTTCATGATTGGCGTGACGGCCGCGGCCAGCGCGACAATCTATTTCCTGCGCGGCGACATTGACCCGCTGGTGGCGGCGCCGGTGGCACTGGGCGTGTTGCTGGGCGCGACGATTGGCGCGCGCACGCTCGCTCGGCTCTAGAACGTGACGATCCGCAAGATCTTCGTCCCCCTGCTGGTGCTGGTGGCCATCGAAATGCTGGTGCGCGGCGGCGCGCAACTCCTCGCGCATTGACGGACGTCCGAGCCATAGCCGCGTCTTCGCCTACCCCTCGCCAGCGAGACGAGCGGACGTGATATCCTGCGCATAATCGTAAACAACCTGATGTGCGCGACATGAGGAGATGGCACGTGGAGAACCAACCGATTCCGTCACCAGCCACGCCTCCCGCCAGGAAGAGACCGCGCCGCCTGCGTGGCTGTGCGATGTCCATTGGCATTGTCCTTGTACTGGTAATCGTTGTCGCCGTCCTCGCGGCCACCGTACGACCTATCGGTCAAGTGGTCCAGGTCGCCACCGGCCAACAACTCCGGGTCAATGGCCCTTCAATGGAACCGACGATCCGGAACGGGCAGACGATTTACGTGCGGACATACCTGGGCAGCGCGCCCGCACGTGGGGATATTGTCGTGTATCATCCGGCCTCGAATCCGCAAGAAGAGTATGTCAAGCGGGTCGTGGC
>DASYGC010000094.1:0-7527 GCA_036000225.1 Ktedonobacterales bacterium
CATCCCCGCCGGTATGCTGGTGATGGGGCTGCCCGGCCGTCCCATTCGTCCGACCAGCGCGCAAGAACGCGAACGCATCGCCGAGGGCGCTGAGCATTATGTGCGCTACGCACGAGTCTACGCCGCAGCCCTGGATGCCACGCCGCCAGCGGAATAGGCAGGCGCGCGGGTGGGAACATCGCGCGACGACACCGCAGTGGCGAGGTTGGCGCGGATGACGCGTGGCGGCGCAAACGCGGCACGGTTAACCGGAGTGGCCATCCAAGCGAAAGGCCAGTGGCAGCAGGTCATCCAGTTTGAGGTCCTGGGGAATGCCGTCCACGAAGTAGGTGGCGTCGGGCGCCAGCTCCGCGAACCACTGGCGGCAGGCGCCACAGGGTGTACGCTGCGAGGCGGGCGCATCGCGGTGGGTATCAATGCAGGCCACCGCGACGTGGGTAATCTGGCGGCTGGCAGGGGATGCCATGCCAGCCGTCTGAGGTATCGTCACTGCCTCGTCGGTCTCGGCCGCCGCGCCCGGGTCCGCGCGCGGCGCCGTCAGCGCCGCGGCAATTGCCGCGCGCTCGGCGCACAGCGTCAGCCCATACGAGGCATTCTCGACGTTGGCGGCGGTGTACACCTGGGTCGTGGCGCCAGCGCGCAGCACCACGGCCGCGCCCACTCGGAATCTCGAGTATGGCGCATACGCCCGCAGGGCAGCCGCCCGCGCCAGTGCGAGCAGTTCCTCGCGCTCCATGATCGCTCCGATCGTCTCTGTTGCTGTCTTATTCATCCTCTCTATGATAGCAAATTCCGCAGTGGGGACGCGGCGCGGAGATAGGATCGAGACGCCGTCGCGGCTCCGCGTATACTGGGCAAGCGGTTCGATGTATGTCCTGATCACGCCTGCCTATGATCGCATGCGAGCACGTCAGACGGCGGCCGTGGCGCGCCCATGCGGCGACACGGCGACACGGCGACACGGCGACACGGCGACAAGAGGGTCCGACGATCACCCGGTGACGTCCGCCTGAGTGGGACACCCATTTGAGCGGCACGGAGGACACCCGATGTTGCGGTGGGGGACAGCAACAGCTATCATGCTCTCACCGAGGTTGGAAGTTGCCACGTTGGGATGCCGCGTTGGGAAGGGACACATTACGTGAAGAAGCGCTGCTTGGTCATACGCCTGGTCGTTGTCGCGCTGGCGTTGAGTGGGTGCGCCGTCACCTCGGGTCCAGGCGGTGGCGGTGGTGGTGGGACGGGCGGCTCCGATGCCTGCCCCGTCGACGCGGCGAGCGGTGGTACCGCCTGTTACACGCCGCATAGCTTGCGCGTCGCCTATGGCGTGCAGCCGCTTACGGAGCAGGGATCGACCGGCAAGGGCCAGACGGTGGTTGACATCGTGTCCTATGGCAGCCCCACGCTGCAGGAGGATCTGGACAGCTTCGATCAGCAGTTCGGCCTGCCGGCGATCACGCTCAACATCCAGTCGCCGCTGGGCACTGCGCCCTTCGACCCCAACAACGCGGAGATGGCCGGCTGGCAGCAAGAGACCACCCTGGATGTGGAGATCATTCACGCCATCGCGCCGGACGCCGCCATCGTGGTGCTCACCAGTCCGGTAGACGAGACGGAAGGCACCATCGGTCTGCCCCAGTTTCTGCAACTGGAGCAGTATGCCGTGCAGCACCATCTCGGCCAGATCTTTTCGCAGAGTTGGAGTGCCTCCGAGGCCACCCTCGCCGATACCGCCGGTCGCCAGGTGGTCCAGCAGTTCGACAGCTTCTACCAGCAGATCGCGATGCAAGGCTACACCGTGGTCACCGCCTCAGGCGACTCCGGCGCGACCGATTGCGCGGCGATTGACTGCCTGGATACCCAGGGCAACCCCGATCCGAGCAAATTCGCCACCGTGCCCACCATCAGCTTTCCCGCCAGTGATCCGTGGGTGCTGACGGTCGGCGGCACCTCGTTGCAAACTAAGGGCGCTGGCTACGACGAAATCGCGTGGGCGTGCAATGGCATCACCAGCGGCTGCAGCGGTGGGGGCACGAGCCAGTTCTTCGCCGTGCCTACCTACCAGCAGGGCCTACCGGCAGCAGTGCGGGGTCAATTGAGTGGCCAGCGCGGCATCCCGGATGTGGCCGCCGATGCCGATCCCACAACTGGCATGGCCATCTATGTGGCCGGACAGTGGGGCCAGGCGGGCGGCACCAGCGCGGCGGCGCCGCTGTGGGCGGGGGTGCTCGCCATCGCCAACCAGATGGCCGGCCACCCGCTCGGCTTCGTCAATCCCGCGCTCTACAAGGTCGGCGAGTCGTCAGCCAGCGCGCAGGCGTTCCGCGACATCACGAATGGCAACAATACCGTCGCGAACGGCGTGAGTGACGTACAGGGCTTCGAGGCGCGCCTGGGTTGGGATCTGATAACGGGCTGGGGCGCGCCGCGGGCCAGCCAGTTGATTCCCGCGCTCATCGCCGCCGTGCCTTGAGCGGGACCAACTGGCGTTTCCCCTTCAAGGCAAGAGGTGGACATTGGTGTGTGTACGCGGTGGTTGGCGGTCCGTCGCGAGGATCCAACGCCACACCGCGAGCGTATCTCAAGCGCGTAGACCACGTTGGTATCGCTGAGCCAGGTCCCGAAGGAACACCGTGGCCGTGGAGTCCTGGCCAGCATCAGATGAGGAGGGCCGCATGCGTTGGATCTGGCTGGTCGTTGGTGTGCTCGTCGTCGCCGTTGGCATTGTCTGGACGTTACAGGGACTCAATATCCTTGGCGGTAGCGCCATGAGTGGGCACGCGATCTTCGCGGTGCTTGGTCCCATGGTGCTGGCGCTCGGGTTGGCAGTAGTAGGGATGGGCGTCTGGCGCCGCCGCGTGCCCGCCGAGTGAGACCGAGCGGGGGGCATGCCGCTCGGAGGAGGGCTATGCACTGTGGTGACACCAGGCAGCCAACCACCGGACAATGCTGGCGCCAGTGCGGCGCGCGCCCTGCGGTTGACGCTGATCACGTTCTGCGTGCTCGCGGCGGCCAGCGCGCTGGCCACCTATCTCATCGCTCCGGCAATCTACGTGCGCATGCTGCTGGGCGCCGGACAGCCGGCCAATGCGTATGCGTATCCACCGATCGTCTCGGTGGCCGTGGCTGGCATCGTGGCGTTGGTGGGCGTCATCGCGCTGGGGGTGCTGTGTCGCTGGCGCTGGCTCTTCTGGCTGTTGCTGGTGGCCTTCACGCTTTCGGTGCTACAGATTCCCGCCAGCGCGCTCGAACTTGCAGGTGTCCTGCCGGGGAACGCCCCCATCTGGTACGCCGTTGTCCGGATGCTGACAGGCGCGCTGCTGTTCGCGATTGGCGCCTGGATGATCTGGCTGTACCAGCGGCGCGGCGTCTGGGGGCTGGGCGAGAAACGCCGCTGATGCGTGCCAGCCACCGCGCCGAGCAAGCCCTGTCGGGTAGCACTATGGCATAATAAGGGGTAGATAGCACGCCGCATCGCCCTGAAGGAGCCCCGCATACATGGCTGATACACTGCCACCTGATTCCGAATCCGCGCGCGTCGACGATACGAATGCCGCGTCGCCGCGCGTAAGCGACTTGAGCGGCGAGACCGCCCCCGCCGATCCCGCTGGGGTCGCCGAGTTGATTGCCGCGCTGCGGCAGAACTGGCGCCGGGAACAGGAGGGCATGCGCACCTATCGCGAGCTGGCCGCCAGCGAGCGCGACGCCAGCCGGCGCCAGGTGTTGACGCGGCTTGCCGATGCTGAAGCGCGCCACGCCGCGCGCTGGGAGGGCAAGCTCGCCGAGCTCGGCGCCGCGCCTCCGCCGCTGCGGGTGACCCGCTGGGACCGCCTGCGCAGCTGGGTGCGCCGGGGGATTGGCACCGAAGCCGCCTTGCGCCAGATGGAAGCCGCAGAGGATGTGGATATCGCGCGCTACGAGCAGCACGCCCGCGCGGTGAACGATGCCCAGGTGTCTGGCATGCTGCGTGAGGTGCGCCGCGAAGAGGAGTCGCACGGGCGCATCATTCACGAGATGCTGGCCCCCGCGGGGCCACAGGGGATGCTCGATGTGATGCTGCGGCGCGAGCACTGGCACAAGCGCGGCGGCGGCTGGATGGGTGACGCGATCTACGGCGCCAACGATGGCCTGGGCGCCGTCTTCGGGATCGTCAGCGGCGTCGCTGGCGCCACCAGCGGGCAGAACTCCGCCGTGCTGGTGGCGGGGCTGGCCGGCATGCTCGCCAGCGCCCTCTCGATGGGCTCGGGCGCCTATTTGGCCACCAAGAGCGAGCGCGAGGTGCGCCAGGCCGAGCTCGACCGCGAGCGCGCCGAGATCGAACAGGATCCCGAGGAGGAGCGCGAGGAGCTCGCGCTGTTCTACCAGCTCAAGGGCTTCACCGAGGAGGAAGCCACTACCCTGGCCGAGCGGCTCAGCCAGCAGCCCGAGCAGTTTTTGCGCACGCTGGCGCATGAGGAACTTGGCCTGTCCGAGGGAAACTTCCCCAATCCTCTCACCGCCGCCTGGTCGGCCGCCATCTCCACCGGCATCGGCGCCTTCATTCCCATCATCCCCTTCTTCTTCATCGGCGGCTTTGCCGCGATTCTCTGGGCGGCGGCCATCAGCCTGCTGGCCCACTTCGCGGTGGGCGCCGCCAAGACCCTGGTGACGGGGCGGTCCTGGCTGGTCAGCGGAACCGAGATGACGGTGGTAGGCGCCATCGAAGCCGTCATCACGTTTGCCCTGGGCGTACTCTTCCGTTTCAGCGGCGCTTGATCCCCTGAGCCCCATTTGGGGTACCGCGCTTTGCATGCTCTGCTATACTGTACAAAGCAAATCGGCAGGATGGTTGCGGGAAGTTGGCAAGGATGGTCATGGATGGCAGCCGGCGCCCATGGAGCGCGCGCCGGTACGGCGGGGGAGCTCGGTGGCAAGCGACGATGGCATGCGACGTGTGCGTATCGAAGATGAAGATACGGTGACGGTCCCGATCCCCGGTCGTCCTCCACAGCGGATGGTGGAAGCGGCGCGGGTGGCCAGCATCGAGCAAGAGGCGACGCAGCCAGATGCGCTGGCGGAGCGGGAAGCAGGGGGGAACGTGGGGACATCCCGAGACCGCGGCAGAGGCGCGCAACCGTTTCGCGATGAACGCGATGAACGCGACTACGCTGGCGCGCGCGATTCTCGTGGATCGCGTGCGACCCATGAGGAGCTCGACGATCGCCAGCGTAGCTCCTCGCGTGCCCCACGCGACATGCCAGGCGGTGCGAGCGATCCGCGCGAGCGTGGTCACGGGCGCGACCGCCGGGAGGGGGGCGACTCGCGCTCGCGCGACCGTGAACGCGGCCCGACGCGTGGCATGCGCGACGAGCCTGACGCCCGCCCGCGCGAGCGCCGTCCGGCGGATGCGCGCTATGATGCCGCCGGCCCAGCGGGCCGCTCACGCGCCGCCTACGACGATGCCGAGGGACGGGAGCGATCGCCTTCCCGCGGCGCCTACGATGCGGACGATCGCCGCGACCGCAGGCGCCCGCGTCCCCCGCGCGATGAGGCGCAGGGGCGCCCCCGCGATCCGGGCCGCATCAATCCATTTGGCGACGAACGTGATGCGCGCGATGGGCGCGATATGGGGGCGGCGCCCCGCCGGAGCCAGTCGCGACCCGATCACGGCGATCGGCCAGCCAGGCTACGCGAACGTGGGCGCACGCCGCGCCCCGCGCGCGCTGACTCTCCCGCTGAGGCGTCACGCCGCGAGGAGCCATTGCGCGGCCCGGCTGGCGCGGGTCGGGGCGGCGAACGGTTGTTGCGCCATCGGTCATCTGATGAGTGGGGCGAGCGGGAAACATCTGGCGGCGCGCGCGATCCTGGGCGGTCGCGCCGATCCCGCGAGCCGCAGGGCGACGAGTGGGACGAGCCACGACATTGGACCGATCGCTTCCGCTCGCGCCGCGCGCGCGACCAGGATGAATGGGACGAGCCGCGCCGCTGGAGCGATCGCTTCCGCGCGCACCGCGCGGATGAGGACGACCAATGGGATGCGCTGGACCCGCGCGGGCGACCGGACGCGCGGCCGGGGCGCTCCGCGCGCTCCGCCGCGAGCGCCAGCGACGACGTGCGCGCGGGCCAGGACGGTATGGACGAGGCGACCGGGCCCGCGGGCAGCCACCGGCGCTCGACCCTCTTCCGCCGTGGCCGCCCGAAGCCCGCGCTGACACCCGCCCTGCGCGCGCGGCGGCGCAAGCGCCGGCTTATTACGTGGGCGGTGGTGCTGGCGGTGCTGCTGGCCGCCATCCCCATCGTCAACAGTCCCGTTGGCGCGTGGGGTGCCGATGCGCTACGCGCCACGCTTGGCCCGCGGCTGACCGCCCAGGTCGAATCCTACTACTTCAGCGCGACCGATACCTTTACGCGACTCAAAGTGCGCGTATTCGGTGAGCCCAAGAACGCGCCGTGGGCCGCCTCTCATGGCACCCCGCTGCCGACGGCCAAGGGGACGGCCGCTCCCGTGGTGCCTGGGCGCCAGGGCCTGCCACTGATCATGCCGCTGCCGCCGATCACGCCAGTGATCTCGCCCGCGCTGCCCGGCGAGGGACAATGGGTCAGCGATGGGCTACCCGGCCCCTCGCTGCAAATCTGGCCGATCCCGATGGCCAAGAGCTTTGTGCGCCCCGATCCGGTGCGCCCGTACGCGGCGGTGATGTTGGTGGCCATCGATCTGCGTCAGGCGCAGATCCATCTGGTGGACGGCACGACCGATCCCGCCGCCGGTGGGCCGGGGGTTATTCCGGCCACCGACCAGTCGGCCAATACGCTGCTGGCCGCGTTCAACGGTGGTTTCAAGGCCTCTGATGGGCACTTCGGGCTGATGACCTATGGACAGACCTACCTACCCGCTGTGCCCAACGCGGCCACCCTGGCGCTGTACGCCGATGGCACCGTGCGCATGGGGACCTGGGGCACGCCCGCGATTCCGACCGCTAACCTGATCGCCTACCGCCAGAATGGCGACATGCTGATCGCCAACAGTCAGATCAACCAATCTGTCTATAACGACGGCTACGCCTGGGGCGCGCCGATCCTTGCCAATATCTACACCTGGCGTTCGGCCATCGCGATGACCTCCACGGGGGTGCTGATCTACGCCGCGGGCAACTCGGTTACCGCCGAAACGATGGCCAAGGCGCTGGTGGCCGCCGGCGCGACCCAGGCCATGGAGATGGACATCAATCCCGTCTGGGTGCGCTTCAACACCTATTCGCTGAGCGGCGGCACCCTGACGGCCAACAAGCTGCGCACAGACATGTATGGCGCGAACAATCAATACCTCGTGCCCTACTCGCGCGACTTCGTCTACATCACGCGCGTGATCCCGTCGGACTGGCCCAAGACTGACCCGCATGTCACCCGCAACGGCGGCTGACCAGGAGACCGCGCATGGCCGCGAACGCGCAACCCCAAAGCGTCAGCGCCGCCGATGGTGTACGCATCGCCTACGATGTCAGTGGCGCCGGACCACTGATGCTCTTGTTGCACTGCCTGCCGGGCAGT
>DASYGC010000095.1:0-2704 GCA_036000225.1 Ktedonobacterales bacterium
GCCGTTTCGTGGCCGCTGCCGGTCAAAACGCACCGCACCCACCTGGTACGTCGCGCGCGACCGCGTCCACCCCCACCATAACACCGGCGCGACTGACGACGTTGCAACCACCACGCGCTTCCATGTGTTCTAATGTCCAGAGAGACCGAGAGGAGGAGATGCCCCGGTGTGTGATGAAGACCTGCGCCGCCGGCTCGCCACCGACCTGGATGCCGCTTTCGAGCAGCTCGTGCTCGCCTATCAGCACCGGCTCTTCGCGTTTGCCTTGCGCATTTGCGGCCAGACCCAGGATGCTGAAGAAATTACGCAGGATGCGCTGTTGCGCGCGTACCGGGCGCTATCCACCTATCCGGCCCAGCGCATCAGCGCGCTGGCGGTGCGGCCGTGGCTGTTTCAGATCACGCTGAACGTGGCGCGTAATCGCCTGCGCACCCCACGACCGTTCATCGAGCCGCTGGGACTGGGCGACGATGGCGGCATCGAGCCGCGGGCCGCCGCGCGCGATCAACCCGCGCAACAGTACGAGCGCGCGGAAAGCGAGCGCGAGCTGGCCGCCGTCATCTTGCGCTTGCCGGACCGCTATCGCGCGGCGGTCGTCCTGCGCCATGTCGCGGGTTTGGGGTATGGCGAGATCGCGGCGATCACCGGGCAGCCGGTCGGCACAATAAAGGCCAACGTCCATCGCGGCGTACGCATCTTGCGTAGCGCGTTGGAGCTGGTACCAAGCAAAGTGGGGTGAAGCAGATGACGCATCAAGAGCAGCAGGGTCTACCCGCGGCGCGGCAACTGGTGCGGGAGTGTCGTAAGCTGGGTGCGGTCCAGGCGCCGGCCACCGTGTTACCCACGGTAATGGGGCGGCTGGGGCTGGTGGATACCTACTTCCAGGTGAATACGCCCCTGGGGACGGTCTTTGTCGCCTACAATCGCTCGGGAGTCTGCGCCGTCAGGCCGGCGACCTCCGCGCTTCAGTTCGAAGCGGCGTTTCACGCGGCCTTTGGCCGTCAGATCCATGCGGCTAGTGAACCGCCCGCCCAGTTGGTGCGCGCCATCACACATCAGTTGGCTGGCACCACGAGCCCCGATCTGCGCTTCGACCTGCGTCAGCTTTCGGAGTTCGAGCGCGCCGTATTGCGCAAGGCGCTGGAGATTCCGCGGGGCGAAGTACGCCCCTACGCCTGGATCGCCCGCGAGATCGGCCACCCTGGCGCCATGCGCGCGGTGGGCACGGCGCTGGCGCGCAATCCCGTGCCGCTGCTGATTCCCTGCCACCGCGTGGTCAAGAGCGACGGGCACCTTGGTCGCTATAGCATGGGCGGCGCTGATGCCAAGCGCACCATCCTCCAGGCCGAGGGCGTCGATCCCGATGCGCTCGAGGAACTGGCACGCGCCGGGGTGCGGTATTACGGGTGCACCAGCACGCACGTGTATTGCTTCCCCACCTGTCGGCATGCCCCCAATACCCACCGCATCCACTTCGCCTCAGCCGAGGAAGCCTTCCGTGCGGGCTATCGCGCCTGCCGCGCCTGCCGGCCCGCACAGGCCTCCTGAGTGCTAGCGCGGCGACACCGGCCAGCGACCCAGATCCCTCGCTGTCGGGCAGCTGCGACCCCCGCCGTCGTGAACCACGCCATCAAGCTATCGCCCATCCGCGCATTGTCGTGAACTGGTTCGGCGGATATACTGCCATGCAGAGCGCCGGCACACTTTCCCGCCATCTGACGGGAGCTGCCACACGCGTAGGCGGAGTATCCGGTTGACCGACGAGCGCACCACGATCGAGACCCACATCCGCACCAGTATCGAGCGCCATCTGCTGCTGCCTGACGCGGGGCGCGTCGTCGTGGCGGTCTCGGGTGGCGCGGATTCCTTGTGCCTGCTGGGCGTGCTCGACGCACTGTGTGGACCAGGCCGCTACTGGTCGCGGGTCGACCTGCTGGTGGCGCATCTGAACCATGGTTTGCGTGGTGATATCGCCCGCGCCGATGCCGAATGGGTAGCGGCGTGCGCGGCTGAGTTGGGGCTGCCCTGCGTGGTCGGCGCGCGCGACGTTGCCGCACAGGCGCGCCACTCGCGGCGCGGCATCGAGGATGCCGCGCGACGCGCGCGCTATGCGTTTCTGCGCGAGCTCGCGCACGCGCAGGGAGCCACGCGCATCTGTGTTGGCCACACCCGCGACGATCAGGCCGAAACGCTGATCCTGCGCTGGCTGCGCGGCAGCGCCCTCACCGGCATGACCGGCATGCGCCCACTGAACGGCGATATCGCCAGGCCGCTCCTCGATCTACGGCGCACACAGACCCAGCGCTACTGCGCGCTGCGCGGTTGGACGCCCCGCACCGACGCCTCCAATGCTGACCGGCGCTACCGGCGCAACCGCATCCGCCACGAACTCCTTCCCACACTCGAACGCTTCAATCCCAACCTCGTCAATACCCTTACGCGCAACGCGCAACTGCTGGCGGACGATGATGCCTACCTTGAGGAACTCGCCGCCGACGCCTGGAATCAACTGGCGCATCTCGCTTCCAGCGAGGAGGTCCTGCTGGATGCCGCCCAACTGGCGGGCCTACCACTGGCGCTGCGCCGCCGCGTGTTGCGGCGCGCGGCGTATCTCCTCCAGGGTGACGAACCCGCCCTGGAGGCGCGTCACATCGCGCTGCTGGAGCTTCTGATCGCCGCGCCCACGCCAGCACATGCGGTCCAC
>DASYGC010000096.1:0-3138 GCA_036000225.1 Ktedonobacterales bacterium
AGGAACAGGGCGTCGCCGAGTTGCTCCAGCACGGGGCGGGCACGATCGAGGTAGGCGCAATCGCCGGTGCGTCGGGCCAGCACCACGCGCATGCGCGCGGCGTGTGGCAGCATGCCGTGGCGCTCGGCATCGTCAACGGCCAGAGCCAGTTGGGCGTCGTCGCCCGCGGCCAGCGCTTCGGCGATGCGCACACAGTGCAGGGGGATATCCACCTGCTCGGCGCGCGCCTCGATGCCGGCCGCGCGCAGCAGCGGCTCGGGCGCGACAACCTCGCGTTCGCTGAGGAACATCAGCACTTCGGGGTAGGGCGTGGCGTCAGACCACTCAGCGCTGGGGGTATCCAGCAGTTGCCGCGGATCGTCGTCGAGGTAGGCGGCGATCAGGCGTTGCCAGCCGGGGACGCGCGCGGGAGTGGCGCCGCGGGTGAGCGCGGCGGCGGCGGCGCTGGCGGCCAGGTGGAACTGGCGCGCGAGGGCGATGTGCAGCGGGACGAAGTAGCCCCACATGATCGCGATGCCAGGTTCATGCTGTGTCTGCTCCCAGGCATCCTCGACGGCGGAGGAGAACGCGTCCAGTTCGTCCCAGCGACCGGTGTACCAGGCGGCCGCCGCCGCGCGCGAGACGGCCCAGCTCAGATGGACCACCGATTCGCCGGGGCGCACGGCGGCCACTGCCTCGCGCACAATGGCGATGCACTGCTCGTAGTCGCCCAGGTTGAAGTAGGCCCGCGAAATCATGTTCAGCACGTCGCCGCGCTCGGCCGCGGGCAGATCGCGCGCCTGGAGCCGCCGCTGGCTGGCCGCCAGCGCCTCGGCATGCGCGCCGACACTCATGGTGACGCTCGAATACATATCGAGCGCCTCGCTGAAGGCCGGCCAGTCCTCGCGCGTCTCGAAGTACGCCGCGGCGGCTTTGCCGACCGCGCGCGCATGTTCGATTTCCTCGGGGCTGAGTGGACCGTGATAGTGGCTCAGGAAGACCTCGGCGACGCGGACCCGCCAGATTTCATCCTCATCGCCGGCCGCCGCCGCGAGCAGGCGGGCCGAATCGCACATCTCGCGCATTTCCTGGGGGTCGGTCTTGCTGGCGCCCCAGCGGAAGTGCGCGACGATCAGCTTGCGCTGCAGACAGGCGCCGCGCAGCGGATCGCCGGTGCTTTCCGCGCGCCATTGCTTCAGCGCACGCCGGTAGGCATCCACGGCGATATCCTGATAGACCCCGAGCACGCAATCGCCGAGCAGTTCGTAGAGTTGGCCCTGTTCGGCGGGGGTGGCGATGGAAATGGCACTTTGCAGGTGGTTGCGCGCCTCGGCGAAGGCGCCTGAGCGACTGGCCAGCTCGCCCGCGCGACGCAAGAAGTAGACGGCGCGCGCGGGGTCAATCGGCATGCCCTGGGCCACCGCGGATTGGCGCACCAGCAGCACGGCTTCGCGGTAGTGGTAGGCGATCAGTTCGGCGAATTCATCGAGGCGGTCAGCGAATTCGGCTTCGAGCACGTGCGCGATGCTGGCGTGCAGGCGCATACGCTCGACGCGCGAGAGCATGCCATAGGCGACCTCGCGAATGAGGCTGTGGCGGAAGGTATAGGTGCCGCCTTCCATGGGGACGATCAGGTCGCGGGCCATCAGGCCATCCAGCGCGGCGGTGATGGCATCGGGCGTCATGCCATCAAGCACGCGTTGCAGTGGGCCAGGGCGGAAGGCGCGACCGGCGACCGCGGCTGCCTGCAACACGGCGCGCTCGTGCGGCGCGAGCAGATCCAGACGCGCGAGCACGGCGGCGTGCACGGTATCGGGTAGGGCGGGATCGCCGGTGGGGTGCTGGTCGTCTGCGCGTTCCATCAGCCCGCGGGCCAGTTCGATGGCGAAGAACGGATTGCCGCCCGAGCGCTCGACGATGGGCCCGGATGAGGCGCCAGGCGTCCCTTCGAGCAACTGGTCGACCAGGTCGCGGGTCTGGGCATCGGTCAGGGGGCGCAATGCCAGCGCGGCGAAGTTGGGGTGGCCGCCACCCCAGGTGGGGCGGCGGTCGAGCAGCTCAGGCCGGCTGAGGGCGACGATCAACAGCGGGGCGGCGGCGCGCGGATGCATCAGGTGCTCGACGAGATCGAGCAGACTATCGCTGGCCCAGTCCAGATTCTCGAAGACGATGATGCGCGGGACCTGGCGCGCCAGCGTGGCCACCAGCAGACGCCAGGCGTTGAAGACGGCTTCGCGGTCGCTGGGGCCTTCGGGGGGGGCTTCACTCTCCATGCCCAGGGTCCCCAGGACCAGGCGGGCCAGGCGGGTAGTGTCTTCGGCGGAGTTGCCCCCCTGGCTGAAGATATCGGCCACGCGCTGCATGCTGATATCGCCGCCGAGCAGGCTGGCGAGCATATCGCGCAGGGGCCAGTAGGTGAGCGTCTGCCCGTAGGGCGGACAGCGCGCGATGGCCACCTGGAAGCCATCGGCGGGATCAAGTTGGGCCAGGAACTCTTCGAGCAGGCGGGTCTTGCCGGTGCCGGCGGGGGCGAGGATCGAGACGAGCTGCGGCTGGCGCTCTTCGAGGGCGCGCGCGCGCAACAGGCTCAGTTGCGCGAGGTCCTGCTTGCGTCCGACGAACGGTGGGCGCACGCGACGGCGCTTGGCACGCGGGCCGGTGACGGGCAGGGCATGCAGTCGCTCGTTGCGTCCGCGCAGCCGCAGTTGGCGCTCGCGCCCGAAGAGGAAGGCGGCCTGCGCGGCGGCGGCGGTACGCTCGCTGGCCAGCAGTTCGCTGGGACTGGCCGCCTGCTGCAAGCGCGCGGCCAGGTTAACCGCATCGCCGGTGACCAGGAAATCACCGCTGGTGGAATCGCTGGTGGCCACGACCTCACCGGTGTTGACACCGATATGCAGTTCGAAACGCCGCTGCAGGAGCGGGTCGCCGGTGACGGCGTCGCGCAAGGCGAGGCCAGCGGCCAGGGCGCGCTCGGCGTCATCACCGTGGGCCTGGGGCAGGCCGAAGACGGCCATCACTGCGTCGCCGATGAACTTTTCCAGGGTGCCGCCATGGGTGACGATGATGCGGCGGGCGTGCTCGTAGTAGCGGCCCATCAGCGCGCGCACATCTTCGGGGTCGAGGCGCTCACCGAGCTGCGTGGAGCCGGTGACATCGGCG
>DASYGC010000097.1:0-6033 GCA_036000225.1 Ktedonobacterales bacterium
CCAGGTGAATCGTGTTGCTGCCGATGTCGATGGCACCGATGATGGGTATGTTGTATGAATGAGATATAATGGTGGACTCCCGCCTCGCACAATTTGGCGCATGTTGACGCACGTCCCGGACGCTTAATGCTCGATGAGTGGGTGTCTACCTAGCGTAACGTCAGTTCGGGATAAGGTCAGGGGCCGGAAGCGTGAACGGGCCCAGGCCCAGCGAGGGTTTCTTGGGCTGGTGCGAGTACGCGATGAGGCCCGCGACCAGGTTGACCAGGAAGTTGACGGGGCTCCGATGGCGCGTGTGCTGGATTTGCGAGATATTCTTGAGTTGATCGTAGATCGTCTCGATAATCGAGCGCTTGCGCTGCAGCAGTGTGTCGGTGAGCTCGATCAAGCGGTTGCGCAGGTTCTTGCGCAGCCGGGTGATGAGCTGCACGCCCTGCTCGACGAAGAGCTGCTGGGCCAGGGCCAGCGAGATGTAGCCCTTGTCGGCGAACAGATTGCCGAACAGGCGGCGGACCAGGCGCGGCACCGGCTTGCGGTCATCCACGTTGCCCGGGGTCAGGCAGAAGGCCAGCCGTTCGCCGCGATCATTGACCACCCGATGTAGCTTGAAGCCGAAGAACCAGCCCATCGTGGTCTTGCCACGGGCCGCGCGGCCCGCAAAGACCCGATGCTGATGGATGCGGGCGTTGTGGCAGGCAACCAATTTGGACGAGTCGATGAAACGGATGCCGGTGCAGGCGCCCAGTTGCGTGTGC
This sequence comes from Ktedonobacterales bacterium, assembly GCA_036000225.1. Taxonomy (GTDB): domain Bacteria; phylum Chloroflexota; class Ktedonobacteria; order Ktedonobacterales; family JADMIN01; genus DASYGC01. The sequence goes on from DASYGC010000097.1 coordinate 756, forward strand.
AGGTACGCGGTCAGCGGCACCAGCAGGCTGGGCATCACTTCGACGAAGCATCCATAGCTGAGCAGCGCTGTGCGGCAGTATAGCATGCGCGTCTGACGGCGCCGCGAGGGGTGTGCTACGGTGCGCCAGCGAGCCGGACTGGCTGGCCGCTCGCCTGTGTGACGGCAGGAAGGACGCATCAGAAATGGCAGTTACCCCCGAACGGCACGGCGATGCCTTCGAGCTGGGCGAACACCTGAAAGCTGATCTGCGCAAATTCGGGTTTCGGCAGATCTCCGGCCGTGGTAAGGGCAGTCATACGTGTGGGAGCATCCGAAAGTGCCCGGCTATGCGGTGGACCTCTCCGGCCATGATGGTGATGACGCCAAACCCGTTCAAGAGCAAGCGGTACGCGAGGCCCGGGCATGCGCACCGAAGAGGAAGGAACTGAGATGACGAACACAAACACGACTGGCCCACACTACACGATGCTTATTGAATGGTCGGATGAGGATCAGGCGTTTCTTGTGACACTGCCCGAGTGGGTCGGGCAGGTGAACACCCCCACGACGCACGGCGCCACCAATGAGGAAGCGGCGAGCAATGGCCGGGAGGCACTGGCCGACCTCATCGCGATCACCCAGGCGCACGGCCAACCCCTGCCCGCACCTCGCGTCCACGCTGGCGTATGATCCCTGCCCACCCGCATCACCGTGTTCGTGGCTGCTGAAATGGTGACCATTTGGCCAGAACCTGAGCGGAGCAAGACGGCGAAGAATCGGAGCGATCGCCTCGGAAACAATCCCGCAAATTGGTGACGCGCTGTCACGTCAACAGATAGTACACCTCGGTCCACACTTCAGCGGGATCGTCGTGACGTGGCCCATACACCTCCCAGCGTGGGCCGACCGGCCGCTGCCCCTGGGCGGCGCACCAGTCAAGCACCGCTCGGTGCGCCGCCGCGAGGCTCGCATAGGGTCCGCGGTGAACGGTCATCGCCACGTGCCCCGCCGGCAAGGACGACGCCACCACCCGCCCGGCGAGCGGGCAGGATTCGCGCAACTCGACACCAACCTCGACGTGCGGCACCTCGTCGCGGTACAGCATGATGTTGCGGCAGCCGCGGTAAATCCCGCCCGCGCGCAGGCATGTCCACACCTCATCGAGCAGTTCTCTCCACACGGTCGGGAACTCCTGCCACGTGGTTGTCGCAGCGACCACCGCGGTCGGGCGGGCCACGACGTCCGTGAGGGTCACCTGATAGTTCATCGTCTTGTCCCGTTCTGGTGCTGTCCGAATAGTCACCGGAGATGATAGCTGTGCATCCGCTACGTCTCCAAGAGTGATTCACTGATGGATGTCACAGCTCATCGGCTCCGGCAAACTGGGTAGTATGGCGCGGACGCGGGCTGAAGACACCGCTGCTAATTCTGGCCCGGCGAGCGGGATGGTTCTTCACGATTCGCCGACTGAAGCTCGGCTGCTAATTCTGGTCCGGTGAGGACGTCGGTAGACGAGTTCCATGCGAGCTAGCTCATCTCCCATCCGGTGTTGTCTCTTTGTGCCGCAAGACACCGGCGTGGGCTGAGCCGCAACGCGACACTCGCACCTCATGGCGCGCCGTAGCGGCGCGCGAGGTCGGCCAGCGCGCGCTCATGCTGCGCCCCAATGTCCGCGAGCTGGCGCTCGTATTTAGTGCGCCCATCGAGGAGTTGCCGCACCTCCGCATCGCCTATTGGGACCTTCCACCGCGCAAACAGGCGGGTAACATTGCTCAACCGTTTAGCCTGAGCCAGTCGAAGCTCATCCACGCGCGCCTGTGAGACATTGGCGACCTCTGCCAACCGCTGAGCTAGCTGTTGCTGGAACTGCTGCAGGCGGCCATTGTGCGCCTGCTCGGCTGGTGTGAGCCATTGCTGATACAGCGCATCGGCCTCATCTTTCAGTCTCTTTACAAGCACCTCTTGCTGACTTAGGCTTGCCTTTGTCGCAGCGTTGCGGACTGAAATGTACGAGATCGTAGGAACGAGCCAGAGTAAACACGCTGTTATCAAGAAGCCATAGACATAGTAGCCACTGGTGTAGTACGGCGCCCTATCGGCGGCGTTTGTATCTGCGGATGGACAAATGAACAACAACAGGGCGATTCCAGCTACCCATGCTAGCAACTTGAAGATTCCCTGCACACTCTCGCTCTGGAAATACTCTAGCACCGATGTCTGTGAGTAACTCTTGCTCCGGAGGTCACTCTCCCGTTTGTCCTCAGCATCCCGCCGGGTACGACTACGAGCGAGCTCCGCGACAGGATCGTGACCCCGCCCGCCCGCGCTGACCTGCAGGCCCCATTTAGTGACTGCATCTCGCATTTCGGTCTCTGAGGTGCGATACCCTATCACCGAGCGTGCTTCGCTCCACCTGGCATCCTCTTCACTTGTAGCTTGCTTAGCATGTACATTAGCTGACTCCTCCGCCTGCCGCCTCCGCTCGCTTGCGGCTGCTTCCGCCTGCTGCCGTGCCGCGTCCGCCGCGTTCTGCTCGCGCGTCTGCTCGTAACTCGGCGGTGCCTGTAGGCCCAGCCTGGTCGCGACGCCCGTCGGGTCGCCGTAGGCGGGCGCATCGCGCCACAGACGCGGCAATCGGTCGCAGGCATCCGCAGTGTGGCCAGCCGTTGTCAGGTCCTGGATCACGGCGTACAGGTCCACGAACTGGCGATTGCGCTGGGCAACCGGCAGGTACTCGGTGGCCCAGGCGTCCGCCTTGCCCAGCGCCAGCAGCGCTTCCAGCGCGCCGGCCTCGCGTCCGTATTCGCCCGCCCGCCGTGCCGCCACCGCGTCCTGGCGCAGGCCCCGCGCGCGCCCGGCGTAGAGCTGTTCGTTGAGTGCCGTCAGATCGGCGGCAGCGGAGTCGTGCAGCGGGTCCGTCTCACGATCCACGATGCGCTGAAGCAGCACCGCCGCCTGTTCCAGTTCGCCGCGCCCCTTCGCGGTCAGCGCCTGCGTGTAGCGCATGCGTGAGTCCACGTGCAGCGCCATTGCCGGATCGAGGATGCGGTAAATAAGCTCTTTCACGCCGCGCGCATAGGCTTGCTCGTCAAATAGCTGTAGCTGGATCGCGGCAAGTGCTGCGGGCTGGACACAGGGCTTGAACGCCAGAGGGATCAAGTGCTTGCCCTTGCTGAGCGCGTACTCATATTCCTTGCGCACCCAAGGCGACGTCACCGCGTCGGGCGAGAGCACGACGACCATCGTGGCGCGCCGGTCAATCGCGGCTTCGATCTCACGTTCCCACTACTGGCCGCCCTCCAGCCGGCGCCGGTCCACCCATACATCCAGGCCGCGCACGCACAACTCGGCCTCCAGGCGGTCCACAAACTGGCTGTCGCCGCGGGAGTAGCTGAGGAAGACGCTGGAGAGAACGGGAATAGCCATCGTAATCCCCCTGTCGCTGTAGCAGAGTGAGGGCAAGGGTAGGGAGTGCCACTCCGGCAATGGGCACACCAGGCTTGTGGCGCATCATACCGCATGGGTGCTTGACCAGGCAAGAAGCCGCTCCCCTCAGCTCCGGTCATGCACTTGATTCAAGACATGCCGGCCCCAGACCACGTCGATGCACTGCGCGCGCCGCAGTGGGCAAACTTTGGAATTGTGAACTGGCTCATGGATTTCCGCACAAGCGCATACTACACTTGCCACCAAACCAGGCGCGCCGTGTGCCGCCATTGCGGCGACACGGCGCACGGCGAGGCGCGTGCAGGCAATGGCACAAAGGAGAAAACACATGGCGCGGCATCATGCTCGATTTCTCAGGACCGTCATGCTTGGGATCGCGACGCTGCTGACGTTCGGCTGCGGCGTCACGACCACCGTGGTACAAGGTGGCGGCACGCATACGCCAGCCACCGCCACTGCCACTGCCACCAATACGCCACCTCCCACAGCAACGCCGCTCCCGACGGCCACCCCCACGCCAGGACACCTGCTGGTCACGGTGCATCCCAATCCCCCTGGGTATTACGGCGTTCAAGGGACAACGGGCGACGCCATCTGTCACAGTGGCACCACCTGCACCATTAATGGGCCGTGCACCTCGCCCGATTGGCCGACCTTCGTGCTGAACAACATCGGCCAGACGTCGCTGACCTGGAACGTCACAACGCAGGTTTCCGCTGGAGCCTGGGACCTCTCCGCGACATCGGGAACCATCGCGGGGGGCGCGGGGACGAACGTCACGATCACGCAAGGCAACGCGGGCGGCGGCGTGCAATATGTCTTTACTGGCCCCGCTCAAAACGTGACGATCAACGTCGGCTGCGGCGCTGGGTGAGCGACGCGGCGGCGTCCGCTGGCGTGGCGTGTTACCGCGCCAGCTCGTCGCGCGCCGCGGCGAAGGCGTTTGCCGCGTTGAGCAGATCGGCTTCGCTGTGCGCCGCCGAGACCTGTGTGCGGATGCGCGCCTTGCCCTGCGGCACGACGGGGAACGAGAACGCGATGACGTAGATGCCCTTGGTCAGCAGACGATCGGCCAGCTGTGTCGCGCGCACCGCGTCGCCGAGCATCACCGGCACGATGGGGTGATCGCCGGGCAGGATGTCGAAGCCCAGCGCGGTCATGCGCTCGCGAAAGAGCGCGGTGTTGGCGCGCAGACGCGCGCGCAGATCGTCCGACTGGGTCAGCAGCTCCAGCACCTTGAGCGACGCCGCCACGATGGCCGGGGCCACGCTGTTCGAGAAGAGGTAGGGCCGGGACCGCTGACGCAGCAGAGCGATCAGCTCGCGCCGGCCGCTGGTGTAGCCGCCGCTGGCGCCGCCCAGTGCCTTGCCCAGCGTGCCGGTGATGATGTCTACGCGGTCCATCACGCCGTGCAGCTCGGGCGTGCCGCGGCCGGTGGGACCGACAAAGCCGACCGCGTGGGAGTCGTCCACCATTACCAGCGCGTGGTAGCGCTCCGCCAGGTCGCAAATCTCCTTGAGCGGGGCTACGTAGCCGTCCATCGAGAAGACGCCATCGGTCGCGATCAACCGGCGGCGCGCGTCAGCGGCATCTTGCAGTTGCTGCTCCAGGTCGGCCATGTCGCGATTACGGTAGCGCAGGCGCCGCGCCTTGCACAGGCGCACGCCATCAATGATGCTGGCGTGGTTGAGCTCGTCGGAGATCACGGCATCCTCCTCGCCCAGCAGCGTCTCGAAGAGGCCGCCGTTGGCATCGAAGCACGAGCCGTAGAGGATCGTATCCTCGGTGCCCAGGAAGCCGCTGATGCCCGCCTCCAGTTCCTTGTGGATCTCCTGCGTGCCGCAGATAAA
>DASYGC010000098.1:0-3152 GCA_036000225.1 Ktedonobacterales bacterium
GCTCCGTAGTCGCGCACGGGTGTGCGCTCTGGCCTCGTTATGTCGTCGTTGCGACGCTTCGAGACGGTTGTGCGTCTGGGCCTCGTTAGGCGCCGATATTCGTATCTGAACTTCCCGTTTCACCATTTCCCACTGCCCAACGGAGACCCCGCCTATGCCGCTGACCATCCTTCCAGGAGACATCTTTACCTCCCGCGCGCAAACGCTGGTCAATCCAGTGAACTGCCAGGGTGCGATGGGCAAAGGGCTGGCGCGGGCATTCGCCATACGCTATCCCGCCATGTTCACCGCCTATCGCGCATACTGCGTGTCGGGGGAGCTTAGGCCGGGAATCCTCCACCTGTATACCGCGAGTTCGCCGTGGATTCTCAATTTCCCGACCAAAGTCCACTGGCGGCGCCTGTCGCGCTTGCCGTACATTGTGGTTGGGCTTGAAGCCTTCGTGGCTGGCTATGCGGGCTGGGGCATCACATCGGTCGCGTTGCCACCGTTGGGCTGTGGCCTTGGCGGTCTCGCCTGGTCAGAGGTCGCGCCGCTGCTGCGCCAATATCTCGATCAACTGCCGATCGCGGTCGAGGTATACACTGACGGCATCGCGACAACCGGTCCGCACCGTGCTCCATAGTGGTGCACGGGTATCCGCTCTGGGACTCATTCTCCGTCGTGACGGCGCTGCGTGGCGCTATCTCGTCGACCACCTGACCAACATGGTTGCGCACATTGGCGCACCAAAGAGAGCATTGCTATGTGGGAGACCTATCTGCGGCCGGAGAGTCTGAGACAGGCGCTCGCTCTGCTCCAAGAGCACGCCGGGCGGGCCCGCTTGATCGCGGGCGGCACCGATGTGTTGGTCGAATTGCAGCGTGGCGTGCTGCCGACCTCGACGCTGATCGATCTGACTGCCGTTCGTGACCTGAAATACGTTCGTGAAGCGGGCCAATACATCGTGCTGGGTGCGCTGGCTACGCACAATGATGTCATCGCCTCGCGGATGTGTGTGGACCGGGCGCTGCCCCTGGCGCAGGCCTGTTGGGAGGTGGGCGCGCCGCAGATTCGCACACGGGCGACTGTGGCTGGCAACATCGTCACCGCCTCGCCGGCCAACGATACCATCACCCCGCTGATGGCGCTCGACGCCGAGTTGGTGCTGGCCAGCCATGCGGGTGAGCGCGTCGTGCCGCTACACGACTTCTATCGCGGCGTGCGACGCACCGTGCTCGCCTCCGACGAGTTGGTCCGCGAGATTCGAGTTCCGACTCTCAAAACCCACCAGCGTGGCATCTTCCTCAAGCTCGGCCTACGCCGCGCCCAGGCCATCTCGGTCATCAATGTCGCGCTGGTGGTGACGCTCGACGGTGACCGCGTCACACAGACACGCATCACGCTCGGCTGTGTCGCTCCCACCATCGTGCATGCCTCATCCGCCGAAGCCTATCTCACCGGGCGGCGGCTCGATGCCGCGACCTGCGCCGAAGCCGGCCGGCTGGCCAGCGCCGATATCGCGCCCATCGACGATCTCCGCGGTTCCGCCGCCTACCGGCATGCTACCGTAAGTGCGCTCGTCAGCGATGGCCTCGCCCGCCTCGCCGCGAGCGACCACGCCGCGAACTGGCCCGTCAATCCGTTGCTCCTCGAAACGCCATTCGTGCCATCTGCTCCCGCCGCATCTTCACCGACTATGCCGCCTGTTGGACCCCCTCCCCCCGACTCGGAGGGGGCAGGGCGCAAGGTCGCTGCATCCCCTCCCCGCGCCGTAATTCGTGACCGATCTTTAGAAGACGAGGAGCGGGGAACGGACCCCTTCGTCGACGCCATCCACACGACCATCAACGGCCAGTCCTACATCCTGGCCGCCGCCCACCGCAAGACACTGCTCAATGCTTTGCGCGAGGATGCGGGCCTCACCGGCACCAAAGAAGGCTGCGCCGAAGGCGAGTGCGGCGCCTGCACTGTCTGGCTCGACGGCCAGGCTGTCATGTCCTGCCTTGTCCCCGCCGCGCAGGCCCACCACGCCGCCATCACCACCATCGAAGGGCTGGCTGCCTACCCTCCCGTCGTCCCAGCCCGCGCAGGCGGGCTTCGTGGCGGAACGCCCCTAGAGCGCAGCGTCGCGGTTTCAACCGCTGGCGCATCTGCCGCTGGCGCATCTGCCGCCGGCACCGCCGCGCCGCCCACCCTCCATCCCCTACAACAGGCGTTCATCGATCATGGCGCCGTGCAATGTGGCTACTGCATTCCCGGTATGCTGATGGCCGGCGCCAAGCTCCTCGCTGAGTGTCCCCATCCCGACCTCGAGCAGGTGCGTCAGGCGCTGGGCGGCAACATCTGCCGCTGCACCGGCTATCGCAAGATTCTGGACGCGGTTTTGAGTGTGGGAGGGCAGGAATGATGGGTTTCATTGGCGCTTCGTTGCCGCGCCCCGATGCCCTGGGCAAGGTCACTGGCGCGACGCGCTATCCGGCGGATCTCGTGCGCGCGGACATGCTCCATCTGTGCGTGGTGTTCGCCGAGCGCCCGCACGCGCGCATCCGCGCACTTGATGCGTCCGCCGCGCTGGGCGCGCCAGGCGTCGTGGCAGTGCTGACCGCCGCCGATGTACCCTACAACGCGTTTGGACTGATCGACGCCGATCAGCCGGTGCTCTGCGGCGATGTGGTGCGGTTCGAAGGCGACAAAGTGGCGCTGGTTATCGCGCAGTCACATGCGGCGGCGGTGGCGGGCGCGCGCCTGGTGCGCTGCGACTATGAGGATCTACCCGCGGTCACCGATGCGCGGACGGCGCTGGCGCCCGATGCGCCGCTCGTCCATGAGCACCTGGGCACCAATGTCCTCCTCCATCTGCCCATTCGCAAGGGCGACACAACGCGCGGCTTCGCGGCGGCGGATGTCGTGCTGACCGGTGAGTTCACCACCTCCTGGCAAGAGCATGCTTTCCTGCAGCCGGAGGCGGGCATTGCCTACCTGGACGATGCGGAGCGAGTGGTGATCGAGACCGCCGGGCAATGGCTGCACGAGGATCGGCGCCAGATCGCCGCCATACTGCAACTGCCCGAGGAGCAAGTGGTGGTCCGCTATGCGGCGATCGGGGGGGCGTTTGGTGGTCGCGAAGATCTCTCGATCCAGCATCTGCTGGCGCTAGCGGCCTGGAAGCT
>DASYGC010000099.1:0-2814 GCA_036000225.1 Ktedonobacterales bacterium
TCGACCGCGTAGTAGTGCGAAACCTGGACCTCAAACGGAATCACGGCGACCAGCGCCGCCGCCAGCAGCCCCACGCGCGGACCCCACAGACGCCGGCCCAGCAAACCAACCAGGATCACCGAACCGGTGTCGAACAGGGCGGAGAGGAATCGCCCGACAAGGGTGAAGTGGTTGAAGTCATCCCAGGCGCCGCCGTCGATGGGGACGAAACGGCCATCAGTGAGTCGCGTGAGCCAGGCGAGACCGTGACAGACGGCAGCGAGCAGGTAGAGGGGCAGTGAGCCATAGGCAAAGAAGTGAGGATTGAGGGGAGACGCGGGCGAAAAAAACCAGCCTGCCCCAGTGACAGCCGGATCGCAGTTGGGCGGACGCGAGGCCACCTGGTTGGGGAAACTGAGGCACATCGCGCGAAAGACGATCTCGCGTTCGTCAGGGTGCAGATGGTTATTCGCATCCCAGTTGATGCCGTATAGGCGCAAACCCAGAGCGGCGACGACGATGGCCGCGAACGCGACCCACAGCCAGGGCACGCGCCGCAGGATACTCACGATAATCGCCAGCAGCTTGGGAGTTGAGCCTGGGTCAGATTGAAGAAAGGAGGCCACGGCGGCAGGCGCGACCAGCATACCGCTCGGGCGCGACGCCCGCGGCTCTGCCTGTGGGTCGCGATCTTCACCAGCCGGGGGTTTTACCCGCACCAACTCTCTCCCATCTCTCGCGTGCGGCCTCTGATGATGCCCCTCCGATTCTAGCATCTCAGAGGGAGCGGCACACAATGGGAGGGACCGCCAGTGACGGGCATCAGGCACTCATGACGCTCATGCGTCGAGTGAGTCGGTCAGGGTTGTTGCCAGAAGTGGAACAATTGATAGCCGATTCCGGCGGCAAAGGGATCAATACCGACCAGGCCAAGGACCACGGAAACCGCCGAGAAGAAGAAATTGCTGAATCCAGGAATCAGAAAGGCCAGAAACACCAGCATGAACGCGTAAGGTCGTACCATGTCAACCGCCTGGCGCGTCTGGTAGCTCAGATAGGGTTCGATCGCGCCGTAACCGTCCAGACCAGGGATGGGGATCAGATTCAGGAGGATGGCGGAGATCTGGAAGAAGGCGAGAAACGCGATGGCTCCCGCGGCGGCGATGCCCAGCGAATGGACGGCCACCGGGTACAGGCCAGCCAGCACGAGCAATACAATGAGATTGCCAGCGGGCCCCGCAAGGGAGATAGCGGACTGGCGCCAGCGATCGCGGATAAGCCCGCGCTGTAGATAGACCGCGCCGCCGGGCAAGCCGAAGCCGCCGATCAGGACAAACAGCAAGGGCAGCACAATGCTCAGAAACGGGTGGACGTACAGCAGAGGATTGGCGGTGAGATAGCGGCGGGTGGACTCGCTGCGGTCGCCATTCAAGAAGGCGGTCGCGGCATGTCCAAATTCGTGCACCGTCAAACTGAACACCCAGCCGACAATCACAAAGCCGAACGTACCCAGCCCTTCAAGCTGCCGCTCGGGTCTGGTGCAGGCATAGAGGCAAATCGCCAGGGCCGCGAGGAAACCGCCGATGATGAACCAGTTGACGCTGGTCAGTACCTCAATGATGCCGGGTGCGCGACGGCGATTGCCCAGGCTTGGGCTGGCAAAGGGATAGGACTGCTGGTCTCCGGGTCGCATCAGCGTGTGACTACCTCTCTGAATGGCCGCGCTCCAGAACCACGAACCGCGTGTAGTGTAACATAGCGCCTGGGCTCCAACAACACGCTCCAGTAGCGTTGGCGCGCTGAGTGTTCTTCGACCACCCGCAGATCATAGCGGCCGGAGTCGAGCGGGGGATGGATCCAAGAGGCCACAACTTGCCAGGTTCGCATGTTACCGCACAACTCACCGGAGTGCCCGACGTAGCGGCCAGCAAAGCACCTCAAGATGTTCGGCATAGTGAAGCAGAGGTGGCACATCTGGCAGGCGAATGTTCCACGGTTCGAGTAACGTGTTGCGACCAATCTCCGCGCTGGCGGGAGCGAGTGTCCAGGGAGCGTGGTGAATCTCGCCACGATAGATCTGGCCCGCGCGGCTTGATGAGTATAGGCAATAGCGAGCCGTGAGCCAGTCCGCCAGTGTGCCCGGTGGCGCATGGCTGGCAGGACCAAGTGGCGCATAGTTCGCCGCGAATCGCGCCGGTGGCGCACCACGCCCCAGGCGGCGGCTGGCGTATTCGATAGTTTCGCCGTGGCGCTGAATGCTAAAGCTCGCGCGGAAGTAGGGCAGGAAAAACGTGGCGCGTGCCACGGCGACGGCCAGTGGACTGCCGGCATCCAGGCTCAAAAACCAGACGCCGGGTTTGTTCGCGAGGGTGACGTACGTGCGAACATTGATTTCCGGCAAGCGATCCGTCGTCGGAATGGGCGGGCAAGCACGTAGTCGCACGTCCGTCATGCGAAACGGAACAATACCGATCCACGCCCGACCCTCGAAGGTGTCCAGTGTCAGTCCTGCCGGAATCAGGGGGCGCAGCACCTCGGGCCCGACGGGCCAGTGGGCGAACAGCAACTCGCGCCAGGTCTGGCGCATCACCCATCCCCCGGTGGGCAACGGCCAGGGGCGATGGTTGCTGGCCTGTAATATCTCGGCAGGTTTCATCCCCAGCTCAACCTCCCATTGATCTCACATTTGATTGTAGCCGCTACGAGCTACGGCGCTACGCATAGCGCAATCCGACGTGTGAGCATGCCGCTTTTGGACACCGAGCGACCTGGGAGAAGGGGCGGCTCGCCAGCACGCGAGATGCTATGATGCGTTCGGTACCGAAACCGTTGAAA
>DASYGC010000100.1:0-2229 GCA_036000225.1 Ktedonobacterales bacterium
TGCCGCCCTATTCGCCCGATCTCAATCCCATTGAGGAGGCCTTCTCCAAACTCAAGGCGATCCTGCGTCAGCTGGCGGCCCGCACGCGCGAGGCGTTGCTCGACGCCATCGCCCTGGCGCTCGACGCCATCGCCCTGGCGCTCGACGCGATCACCCCCAGCGATGCGCTCGGCTGGTTCACCCATGCCGGCTACCGCTCCCTTTCTCATGTGTCATGAAAACCGCTCTAGGCGACCACCACGCATCGCATTTGCGCAACGGGTGTTCACGTGGTATCCTGTGTGCAGGCGATGAACGGGACGAGTACCCAGCACGCACCGACAGCGACAGGCGGCCACCGGCTGAGAGCCGCCTCCGGCTAGCGTATTGGCGAATACCTCCCGTGAGCCCGATCCTCAACACTGCCCGGCCGCTGTGCCAGACAGCCACTAGGGTACCGCGGATGGCCCCGTTACCGGCCGAGCCATGAGCGCGCACGAGCGCCTCGGCGACAGGTCTACTCCACCCGAGTGGGCGCGTCTGAGGGTTCGCGCGCGGAAGCTGGGTGGAACCACGAAGGGCCAGAATCTCCCCTTTCGTCCCAAGAGGACGGAGGGGTTTTTTGTTGGCGGAAGCGTGGGATGCCGCCCCGAGAGGACCGTAGGCCGATGTTGTCAGCGCGCGCGCGACAATTCAGTGGAGAGCAAGCAGTCCGCCGGCAGCCAGCCGGCGGCGACACCACATGGCATGCCTGCCGGCCTCGCGCCGGCACACGCGGCGCAATGCCACATGGTGTCAACTGGTGTTCTACCACGGGAGGATCGCTCATGCTCGCGTCCAAATGGTCCAGATTCGCGCGCCAGGGCGCGCACGCTGCCGCTCACCATGCGGTGAATGGTAATGCACGGCTGTCGTCCAATTGTGAAGTACCTTGTCTGTTAGACCAGGCGGCCAGCCTGGTTGATGCCGATCCAGATAGCGCGGCGCTCATGCTCGAGGGGGTTGTCATGGCGATCGTCGAGCAATGGTATGGCGCGCAAGATCTGGCATTGCCCGACCGCCAGTGCCTGCTCGCCGATCTGCAAGCGCGCGCCATGCCGCTGGCACATCGGGTGCGACTGGCGCTCCGCGCACCACATGCGCGGGCGCGGCTAAACCACGCGCGCGCCCTCGTCGCTGTCGCGCGCGGCGACGCCGTGTCTTCGGCGTGCCAGCATGCGCTGCCCCAGCGACTGGAGTGGCCCCGCCGCTAATCGCACCAACGAACAGCTTCCGCCCAGCACAGAAAGGACCCATTCACCCATGTCCGTCGAAGAGGAACTCAACCAATCAGTGGCATACACGCCGCTGCAGCGTATGCGCCACTCGGCCTCCCATGTGATGGCCGAAGCGATCCAGGATCTCTTTCCCGGCGCGCGCTTCGCCATCGGCCCCGCCATCGAGGACGGCTTCTACTATGATATGGAGCTGCCACGCACGCTGTCGCCCGAGGATTTCCCCGCGCTCGAAGCGCGCATGCGCCAGAGTATCGCCGCGAAACACCCCTTCAAGCAGACGAAGTGGAAGCGCGAGCGTGCGCTGGAATACTTCGGTGCGCACGATCAGCCCTACAAGGTCGAGCTCATCGAAAATCTACCCGATGCCGAGGTGGGCATCTACGAGCAGGGACCGTTTCTCGATCTCTGCCGTGGGCCACATGTCGAGCACACGGGGCAGATCGGCGCTTTCAAACTGATGCGGGTGGCCGGCGCCTACTGGCGCGGCGACGAGCACCGCCCGATGCTGCAGCGCCTGTACGGCACGGCCTGGTTTACGCAGGAGGAACTGGATCACCACCTCTGGCAGCTCGAAGAAGCGCGCAAGCGCGATCACCGCAAGCTCGGGCGCGAGCTGGGGCTGTTCGTGTTCAGCGAGGAGGTAGGTCCCGGTATTCCGCTCTTCCTGCCCAAGGGAGAAACCATTCGCCACCTGATGGAGCAATATGTCCGCGAGACGCAGGCCGCGCACGGCTACCAGCACGTGTGGACGGCCAACATCGCCCGCGTGCGCTTGTACAAGCGCTCGAAGCACTGGTATCACTATCGCGATGCCATGTTCCCCAAGATGCAGGAGGATCGCGACGCGCACGAAGGGGAGTCCGCCGAGCAGCTGGAGGACAATAGTTACGAGCTGAAGCCGATGAATTGTCCGTCGCACTTCATGCTCTACAAGGCGCAACGCCACAGTTTTCGAGAGCTGCCGATCCGCTAC
>DASYGC010000101.1:0-1772 GCA_036000225.1 Ktedonobacterales bacterium
GGATGCTCTGGATGCTCTGGATGCTCTGGGTGGAGCGGGTCACTCGTTGCGCGACTGGTCTCGCTCGCGCGTTATGCTGTTAGGGGCAGAACTCCTACCCCGGTCCTTTCTCCCAGCGGACGAGGGGAGATTGCGGCGGGTAGCAGAGCAGGAGCGATAGCAGGAGAGACGGCAGGCGATGCGGATACTGATCTCTGGCGGCGGCACCGGCGGGCACATCTACCCCGCGCTGGCGGTGGCGAACGAGCTGCGCGAAGGCTATGGCGCCGAGCTGCTCTACCTCGGCGATGCGAATGGGCTGGAGACGACCATCGTGCCAGCGGCGGGCATTCCCTTCGCGACCATCAGCGCGGGCAAGCTGCGCCGCTACCTCTCCGTGCGCACATTCACCGATCTGGGGCGCATCCCGCTGGGTATGGCGCAGGCCTATCAGCGCGTGAAGGAGTTTCGGCCCGATGCCGCCTTTACCAGTGGCGGCTACGTCTCCGTGCCAGCGGGCATGGCTGCGCGGCTGCACGGCGCGCCGCTCGTCATGCACCAGCAGGATGTGCCACCCAACCTCGCCAATCGCCTGCTCACACCCGTCGCCACGCGTATCACCGTCTCATTCGCCGCCTCACTGTCCTACTTTCCTGACGGCAAGACGATATTCGCGGGGAATCCCGTGCGGACGGAGGTCTTGCAGGCGGCGCGGCTCGACGCGGCCCAGGCGCGCCGACGCTTCAAGCTGGACCCCAGGCTGCCGGTCGTGCTGGTCACCGGTGGCAGCCAGGGCGCGCGGCGGCTCAATCAGGTGGTGGTGGCGGCGCTGCCACAGCTGCTGCCCCGCTGTCAGGTATTGCACGTCAGTGGCGAGCTGACCTATGAGGCGACGCGCGCGCAGGCCGACCAGGCGCTGGCCGCGACGCCAACACTCCGCCCGCGATACGTGCTCGTCCCCTACCTCAAGACGGCGATGCCTGAGGCGCTGGCCGCGTGCGACATCGCGATCTGTCGCGCTGGCGCCGCCACGCTGGCGGAACTCTCGATCATTGGGCGGCCCAGCGTGCTCGTGCCGCTGCCCCCCGGCTTTACCGGCTCACCCCAGGCCGCCAACGCCGCCATGTTTCAGCGGGCAGGGGCCGCTGAGATAATTCTCGACCGCGATCTGACGCCCGTCAGCGCCATCGAGCTGCTGGAGCCGATGCTGGGCGACGCCAATCGCCGCTTGCAGATGTCCCTCGCGGCGCGCAAGCTGGGTCGCCCGACCGCCGCGCACGATCTCGCAGATCTGGTGGCCTCGCTGGCCCGCCGCCGGAAACACTAAGAGCGAGTTTTGTAGCATCGTGTCTGGCATCTGTCACGCAATGGCGGCGTCGAGTTGAGCAGTTAAAGCCCGGTTGTCATTCTCGGCTACCTTTCAGTTCGGCTTTTGGTTTTGGCTCACCAAGAGATACCCCGTTTCCCGCTAGGTAGCTTTTCCCTTTCCCTCACTCAGGCTCTATACTTCGTAGGCGGTTCATAAATACAAGAACTGGGAGAAGTCACTGTGGCAACGCTCCATCTAATGGTGGGACTTCCCTGTTCGGGAAAAACGACACTGGCAAAGAAACTTGAGCGTGAACAATTTGCCCTTCGACTGACACCCGATGAATGGCATATCCGGCTGTTTGGTCAAGATGCTGAGGACCCAGAACATGATGCTCGGCACAGTCTCATTGAGATGATGCTTTGGAACATAGCCAGTAGAGCGCTTGAATTGGGAATGAACGTAATACTCGATTTCGGTTTTT
>DASYGC010000102.1:0-3727 GCA_036000225.1 Ktedonobacterales bacterium
CCTCGCGCTCTGCCCCACCGATGTGCTGCGCCGCCTGCCCGGCCAGAGCCTGGCACCAGTCCAGATGCCTATCTTGCAGCCGCGGCGCTTTCCCCGCCGCCACCAGCCGCTCACGTGCATACTGCCGCACCGTCTCCAGCATCCGGTAACGAGCATCCGTGGCGCCCTCCTCTAGCAGCACCAGCGATTTTGCGACCAGCCCGGCCAGCAGGTCCAGCACCTCCCCGGCGCAGATAGCCTCCGCTGCCTCCAGCGTCCAGCCACCGGCGAACACGGAGAGGCGTTGCAGGAGCAATCGCTCCGGCTCGCCAAGCAGGTCGTAGCTCCAGTCGAGGGTAGCTCGCAGCGTCTGCTGGCGCGGCAAGGCAGTGCGGCTGCCCCCGGTCAGCAGACGAAACCGGTCATCCAGCCGGGTGGCGAGCTGATCGAGCGAGAGCACCGCGAGGCGCGCGGCTGCCAACTCCAGCGCCAGCGGGATGCCGTCCAGCCGCCGACAGGCCTGCGCCGCTAGCATCACCTGGCGCCCAGTCAGCGTGAAGTCCATGCGTACCACCTGCGCGCGCTGCACAAAGAGCTGCACCGCTTCGCACGCCGCCGCTTGCTCCAGGGTGAGCCCGCCGCGTGGGTCGGGGAGGCCCAGCGAGGGCACCCGCCAGGGCCGTTCCCCCCCAATGCCCAGCGCTTCCCGGCTGGTGGTAAGCACGGTCAGGCGGGGACACACGCGCAGGAGGGCATCGGCCAGCGCGGCACATGCCCCCAGCAGGTGCTCGCAGTTATCCAGCAGGAGGAGCACGTGTTTGGCACCCAGGAAGGCGGTCAGGCTATCGAGCAGCGACCGGCCAGGCCGCTCCCGCACGCCAAGGACGGTCGCCACGGTCTGGACCACGCGCGTGCCATCGCTCAGGGCGGCCAGCTCTACCAGCCAGATGCCCTCCGCATAGACTACGCCCTGAGGCGCTTCGTGTGCCAGGGTGCGGGCCACCTCCAGGGCCAGCCGGGTCTTGCCGCAGCCACCCGCGCCAGTCAGCGTCAGCAGGCGCGTCTGGCTGAGCAGGCGTCGCACCGTGGCAATTTCTCGTTCGCGTCCGACAAAGCTGGTCAGGGCGAGCGGCAGGTTGGTGGGGACGGTGGGAGTGGAGTGATCGGGCGCAGCCGCAGGGGCGGATTGATCTGTCGGCACAGCGGGGGCGGGGCCGCCCACGCCTCGGGCTGCAGCCTCGAAGGCTGCACGCGCTGCCCCCGCCAGGCCCAGCGCCTCGATCAGCAGGGTCACGGTGCCACGCTGGGGAAGGCGACGCACTCCCCGCTCCAGGTTGCTGATGCCCTGTGCGCTGAGGTGCGCCCGCTCCGCCAGCTCCTCCTGCGTCAGGCCCGCCGCCCGACGGTAGTGCTGCAGCAACTCCGCGAGGGTGGCGGGTGGTGAGCGTGTGTCCATGCCGCTCCTCCAGCCGCACCGATTCTGCGCCTATTCTAGCGCAGATAGGGATCGAATCACAGAGGCACGGAACAATATAGATAACACAGAAGGCCACGTTGGGAGATGGTTTGAGCAGGAGTGTGGGCTGGTGGGGGTGGATGGGTGACGAGTGGGATTGGATCTTGTGCTTGCATGTACGTAAGACAGGCCGGTGGGGCGTTGATGGAGGATGGCTGACTTGGGTGAGTGGTTGGATGGGTGGATGGGTGGGTTGAAGGTGGTGTGGCGTCCGGCGGGAGCGCAGACTAGGTGGGTCAATGGTCGGGGCGAACGGCGGTTGGGCGAGCAGAGGCGGACTCCGCCAGCAGGAGGTGCTGATCGCTGGAAGTTGAGGAATGCAAAGACCGTCGAAAGAGAGTGGAAGAGGAGCAAAACGGTGAACCACATTCGCGTCTTGAGGCAACCAGTAAGCCATTGGCTGGTCTCGCGGCTGATTAGCACATGGGGGATCGCCCTGGTGCTGCTTGGCACGCTGGCACTCGCTTGGAGCACCGCGGCCTTTCTGAGTGGAAGCCACGCCCAGCCAGCACCAATCGGGGTGATCGCGCCTCCTGGTGCGACCGCTCATACGAGTACTACCCAAGCGCCCCTGTGCTGGAGAGCGTTCGTGCCATCCACACCCCATACCGCCTGTGTACTCGGACGCTGACCCCTACCAGAGGGCGCTGCGTCGCTGCTGCTGGTAGTCGCGGACCGCAGGTGCGACGACCGGTGAAGGCGCAGGTCCCCGCCACAGACCGTAGGCGCGCTGATGGCGGAGGCGCGGGAACGAGGGAAGGAATCAGTCGCAGACACTTGGCTACCGCTCCCTTCCCTCGGGCCTTATCCACCATTTCGCAGCCCCGCCTGGCAAATCCTGACCCAACAACTACGCGTGTACAGCTGTCTCGATCAGCAGCGGTCCTGCAAGGTAAGTGCGCATGTCCTTGATCGTCGTTGCCCACCGCGTATGAGATTTGCACTTGGCCGCGGCTTCCCTAACACTGGGCCCTACAACGGCTGAAACTCCACGTCATAGCCGAACACCCGTGGCCCGACCAGGGCTAGGCCGGCGGCGGTGCGCCAGGCGGGGGCGCACGGCATCCCGACCACCACCACGCGGAAGCCGAAGCGGAGGTTTTCCGTGGTGATCGGTTCGCCGCTCTCGGCATCCAACACGGTGATCAGGTCGGGCACCGTGGCCACCGGCTCGTCGTCGCGCAGGGCGATCAGGTTCTCGTTCTGGAAACGGATCACCAGCGTGTGCCCCTCGTCGTCTCCCAGGCCGCGGAACACCGCCTCGCCGCGCGCGAATCCCTTCTCGGTCCGCCGTTGGACGTCCATGATCTTGCCGCTGAACAGGCGGCGGCCGCCGGTGATCCCGAGGAGGGCGGCGATCGGGTCACGCTTCTCGCGCCGCGCCGCGTGAATCGCCTCACCGAGCCGGATGGACAGGCTGACGCTGCCGGCGATCAGCGATTGGCGCGCCTGGGCCCCGGACATCGAGTAGATGGCGATGAAGGCGACGCCGCCCATCTGAATGGTCATGGTGCGGGCAATCCGCTCGGTCCAGGGATTGTCGCAGGTGTTGAGGATGGCGCTGTTCCCCTTCTCATCCCCAATCGCCATCGGGGTGGCCGAGATGCCGTGCATGGTGGGACTGACCATCTGTAACTCGGGGAAGGCCCGTCCCATCCCGTCGGCGTCCAGCAGCGGGAGGCCCAGGACCGCCGCCACGATGAATGGGGTGGTCGAGTTGAGGCCGCCCGCCTCGATCGGCGTCACCGCCGTGATCTTCTTCCCTAAATAGGTTTGCAGCCCCTCGAACGCGCCCACTATTTCGTCGCCGCGCGGCAACTTTTCCAGCATCACCGTGGGAGCGCCCATCATGGCGGCGGGCACCACCAGATCGTCGTCCTTCAAGTCGGACATCTCGATCATCTCGACCGGGCCATGTTGGCGCATGGCGGCAATCGCGGTGAGTTTCCCGATATGCGGATCGCCGCCGCCACCCGTCCCCAGCACGGCGGCGCCCAGCGCCAGGTCATCCATCCGCTCGGGACCAATACGTTGCATCAGGCGCCTCCTTGTGGTAGGGGATGAAAGTCCAGATCGTAGCCGAAAGCGTGTGGCCCGAACACGCGCAACGCCTCCGGGGTGCGCATCAGGTCGTGGCAGGGGAGCCCGAGGACGGCCACGCGGAGTCCGTAGCGCAGCACCTCGGTGGTGATCGCTTCTCCGGTCTCCAGATCCACCATGCAGATCAGATCC
>DASYGC010000103.1:0-5319 GCA_036000225.1 Ktedonobacterales bacterium
GATGAACGAGACATCGATCGCGGCGCAGCCGACCGGCTCGGGCAGGGTCGTCAGATGGCGCATGTTGGTACGCTCCAGCACCACCACACGTGGATCGGTGCGCAACTGCCAGGCCAACTGGCCGCGACCGACATCCACGGCATAGACGCGCGTCGCGCCACGGCGCAGCAGCACATCGGTGAAGCCGCCCGTCGAGGCGCCCACATCCAGGCACACTTCTCCGACCGGGTCCAGGCCGAAGCAATCCAGCGCGTGTTCGAGCTTGAGGCCACCACGACTGACATAGCGCAGTTCAGCGGGCTGACCGGCCAGCGCGACTTCGGCAGTCGGGGCAATCGGCGTCCCAGGCTTGTCCATCAGACGGCCATCCACGCGTACCTGGCCGGCCATGATCAGCGCCCGCGCCCGCTCGCGGCTGGGCGCGATCCCACGCGCAACGACGAGCACATCCAGCCTTTCGCGCTTGCCATGAGATGGTCGCTGGCGCGCGGTTGCTCGCTGGACGGCGTCTTCGCCGTCAGGGAGAGGTGATGTCATCGTGGTTCCTGTTATGCGCATGGGTGGTGGCTGTTTATAGGACTGCCAAGGTCTGGGTGCCGCCGCTGTGCGTCCGGATCGGCGCTTCAGTGTAGCACGCGGCGCGAGCCAGCCGCCGAATCGCATGTTCGCATGCTCGCACGGCGACCGTCTGACGAGCAGGCGGAGGGAAGATGAAACCGGGCAGGTGTGGGCAGCGTATACTGCAATGCGATGCAACGGCGACACATTCAGGGAGCGGCGGAATGGCGAAGGGCGAGGCGCGGGGGAAGACCAATGGCATGCGCGCGCTGGACGCGCGGCACATTGCCTACGACACCTTCACCTATCCCAGTGCCATCCATGCGGCGGATGAGGTGGCGGCGCTTCTGGGTGTACCGGCGGCCCAGGTCTTCAAGACCCTGGTGATGGCCGCGGATGGCGCACGACATCTGTTGGTGATGGCGCCAGGCGATGGCACGGTGGATCCCCGCCTGTTGGCGCGCTCGCTGGGAGTCAAGGCGGTGCGCATGGTAGCCCAGCGTGAGGCGGAACGGTTGACGGGTCTGCTGGTCGGAGGCATCTCACCGCTGGCGCTGTTGGGCCGACCGTTCGAGGTCTACCTCGATACGCGGGCACGCGCGCTGGAACGGCTCTATCTGAACGGCGGCCAACGCGGCGTGAACGTCTGCCTGCGCGTCGCCGATCTGCTGGCCGTGACAGGCGCACGCTACGTCGCGGCCACGCGCCCGCCGGCGGAGTGACGCATCTGCCGGTACCGTTCAAACAACGCCGCAGATTGGGGGTATCGCGCATGGCGAGTGGGGGTGTTCTTCGGGTCCGCCGGGCGTATACCCATACGCCCCTACGAAGTTCGGCTGCTCATCCTGGTGCCGGCAGGGTTCGCAGCAGGCGAGTGACGAGCAACAGTTCGTTTGCCAATGCGGTCCGCTTGGCCCGTACTTGGCCCGTATTTGAACGGCATTGCACGGGGGTGCGCTCTGGGTCTGGTTATCTTCGTAGTCGCGCACGGGGGTGCGCTCTGGTCTGGTTAGGCGCAAATCTTCACCCGAACTGTGTAGTAAGCATGATAGAGCAGGATAGAGAAGGAATCACCGGTGGTACTCAGGTCGTCGTTTGTGGTGTCTCCTGTCGAGCGGGTGGCCATTGGAGCGCAGGGGATTCCCGCCCTGCTCGTGCGACCGGAGGGGACTGGACCCTGGCCCGGGGTCGTCGTGCAGCATGGCTACGGCCCGGTAGATAAGTCCACGCTGCTGCCGTTGGGCACGTTTCTGGCGGAACGCGGCTTCGTCGCTCTGCTGCCCGACGCCTGGGGCCATGGCGAGCGCTTCCCGGCGGCGGGTCCGAATTGGATGACCGATGTAAGCGCCGACTATTTCTTCGAGGTGCTGCGCCACACCGCAGCGGAGATGCGTGACGGGTTGGATGCCCTGGCGGAACATCCCCATGTGCGCGCTGACGCGCTGCTGGTGGCGGGATTCTCGATGGGCGCCATGGCTGCGCTACTGGTGGCCGTGGAAGATGCGCGAGTGGCGGGAGCGATCGCCGCGTCGGGCGCCGCGGCGCCCGACGTGCTCGACATCAGCATCGCCGGCTCGCGGCTGGCCGGAGCCGATGCGCGCGCCTGGGCGCTGGCCCACGATGTGGTGCCCCGGCTCGGCGCGTTCGCGCCGCGTCCGTTGCTGCTGCAGCATGGGCGCGCGGATGACTTCATCCCCGTTGCGAATGCGCTCAAGCTGTTCGAGACGGCCCAACCGTTCTATGCTGAGCATCCCGAGCGGCTGGGATTGATGCTCTACGACCACGCGCACGAGGTGACCGAGCAGCAACTGGAGGATGCTGTCGCGTGGCTGGCACCGTTCTTCGCGCCAGATGCGCTGGCGTGAGGCCGCTCAGGGGGCGAGGCGCATAACCGATCGCAGCAGCGTCGGCGGGGTGTCGGCGGTCTGCTCGTTGCCGCCACGCGCGAACCACGACTGGATGTCAAAGCCCGTCTCACCCTCAAGTGGGGCCACATAGTGGTAGCTACCGTCCTTATGCAGCACGCGGGCATTCACGCTGTCGCGCAGATAGCGCGGCAGAGCGAGATCGCGCAGGTAGCCACGCAGGGCGGCATCTTCGACGGGGAACAGCAACTCGACGCGGTGGTCGAGATTGCGCTGCATGAGATCGGAGCTCCCCAGAAACAGCTCGTCCTCCTCAGCGCCGCCATTGGCGAAGTAGAAGATACGACTGTGCTCCAGGAACCGCCCGACAACGCTGACGACGCGGATATTGTCGCTGATACCCTGGATACCAGGGCGCAGGCAGCAGATGCCGCGCACGATCAGATCAACCCGCACGCCCGCCTGCGACGCGCGATAGAGCGCGCGGATGATGGCGGGATCAACCAGCGAGTTGACTTTGAAGATCAGCCGGCCGTGTCCACCGGACTCATGCCGCTCGATCTCCCGCTCGATGCGCGCCAGCAGGCCGGGGCGCAGCGTATCGGGCGCGACCAGAAATTTCTCGTAGCGCATGCCACGGGCGTAGCCGGTGAGCGCGTTGAACAGATTGCTGGCGTCGGCGCCGAACTCGGGCCGGCAGGTGAGCAGGGCGTAGTCCTCGTAAACACGCGCCGTGCTGGCATTGTAGTTGCCTGTCCCGACGTGGACGTAGCGACGCAGGCGTTCGCGTTCGCGCCGCACCACCAGCGCGATTTTGGCATGGGTTTTCAGGTCAATCTGACCATAGACCACGTGTACCCCGGCGGCCTCCAGCGTGCGGGCCCATTCGATATTGTTCTCCTCATCGAAACGCGCCTTCAATTCGACGAGCACGGCGACCTGCTTGCCCCGCTCGTTCGCTTCGAGCAGTGCCTGCACGATGGGGGAGTTGGTGCCCACACGGTAGAGCGTCTGCTTGATGGCTAGCACATGCGGATCGCGGGCCGCGGCCTGGATGAACTCGGCGACGGAGCTGAACGCATCGTAGGGATGGTGGAGCAGCAAGTCACCATGCTGGATGGCGGCGAAGGGGTCGCGCCCTTGGCGCAGTTCGGGGAGCACCCGTTGCGCGAGTGGCGGATCTTTCAGATCGGGGCGGTCCAGATCCATCAGCTCGGTGAGGTCGCCCAGGCCAAGTGGGCCATCGATGGCATAGATGTCGGTCTCGTCGATCTCCAGGTTGTCGCGTAAAATCTCCCGCACGGTCTCGGGCATGCTGGATTGCACCTCGAGGCTGATGACTGATCCAAAGCGACGCTGGCGCACGCCGTGCTCGACCGTTTCGAGCAGATCGCCCGCTTCGTCGCGCTGAATGTCGAAGTCGGCATCGCGCAAGACGCGGAAGGGATATGCCGCGACGAGTGGGAGGCCGGGGAAGAGTTGACTTAACTGGGCGGCAATCAACTGTTCGAGCCACACAAACGCGAAGCGCAACTGCGCGCCGGCTTTGCTGGTAGGGCGCGCCCGCGCGTGATCCGCCGTTGGCACGGGCACCAGGCGGCGCAAGGTGGAGGGCACCTTCACCCGCGCGAACAGCTCGCTGCCATCCAGATCACGTAGCACGACCGCCAGATTGAGACTGCGATTGGAAATGTGCGGGAACGGGTGCTCGGGGTCCACGCCAAGCGGCGTCAGCACGGGGAAGACCTCGTCGCGGAAGTACGCGCTCGCCGCTGCGTGTTGCGCGCGGGTAAGGTCGCCCATCTCCAGTACGGCGATGCCCTGGCCGGCGAGCAGTGGCTGCAGCTGCTTGTGCCAGCGTTCAGCCTGGGTGCGCAAGAGATCGTGCAACTCAGGGCGAAGCGCGGCGATCTGCTCGCCCGGCAGCAGACCATCGGGACCGGCTTCGGCCACCTGGGCGCTCTGTTGGTCCTTCAGACCCGCCACGCGCACCATCCAGAATTCATCGAGCAGCGTGTTGACGATGCTCACGAACTTGACGCATTCCAGCGGTGGATGGCGGGCGGGATCGGCTTCTTCGAGCACGCGTCGAAAGAACGACACGGCGCTCAGCTCACGATTGATGTACAACTCAGGCCGGTCGAGGTCGGGTGACGTGGGCTGGATGGAGGTTGCCATGAAGATCGCTCATTCACATCGGCGAAAGCCCCTTGGGCCTCGTCCTGAGGGCGGGACCGCCGATGATGCTCTTATTCTACCTCATCGGGCTAGCCCAGACAAACAAAGGGCGATAGGAGAAGGGGACTTTTGGCGATCGCACGGCATCCGGGATCGCCATACCTCATGACGAGCGAGGGCCGGGAAAGAGCACGCGCCGTAAGGGTGATCGCGGTGGTGAGTCGGGAATCGCCATCCTCGACGGTTATCAGGCCGGATAGGCGGCGCTGAAGACGGCGGTCGCCGGGTCGGGCGCGCCGGCGCCGTCGCTCTCCGCCGGGAAGAGCCAGAGCGCACCAGTGGCCTGGGCCGTGGGAAAATAGGAGACACCACCAGTCGCCTGGGTTGGCTGCGCGCCCAGCGCCTGCCACTGCCTGGATCTCGCGGGCAACCGGTACATGGCAATGGGAGCTGAGTTGTCGCGCAGCAGCACCGAACCATCGGCGGCCAGGCCAACGAACGAGAAACTGGCTGGCTGCGCTTCGCCAGGCATGGCGGCCAGTGTGTGCCACGTCTGCCCGCCGTCGCTGGAGCAACTGATCGCGACGGTGCCAGCCGGTACTTCGGCGCAGATGCGCCAGGGCTGAGCCGTGGCCGGCTGCTGGACGACATAGCCCTGCACGCCGGGAGCGGGAGCCCGCACGGTGTCCCAGTGCTGGCCAGCGTCATCGGTGATGCG
>DASYGC010000104.1:0-5500 GCA_036000225.1 Ktedonobacterales bacterium
GCGATGCCAAGATCACGCAGATTTACGAGGGCACCAACCAGATCCAGAAGATTGTGGTAGCGAACCACATATTGAAATGAAGGCCGCGTTGACATGCCCAGCCCAGGGCGCTATGCTGGCGGTACGAATGAGCATCAGATACAGCGAACACACCGACGCGGCGACCAGCGGCCGCTCCAGGGGCAAGGAACAGCGGCGTGCGTAAACACCAGGATCGGGCCGGCGACGCCGGCAGCCAGCGCAACGGACAGCGCACCCGCCAGCGGGGGCGGGCGAGTGGGGAGCACGGGGAGTTGCGCGCAGTGGCGGCGCTGGTTGATGACAGCGAGCACGAGGTGGGTGGGATGGGCACGGCCCGCTACCTGATCGAGGGCGGCGTGCCGCTGCATGGCGAGGTGGCGCTCAGCGGCGCCAAGAACGCCGTCACCAAGATGCTGGTCTCCGCGCTGCTCACCGAGGATGCCTGCGTGGTGCGCAACGCGCCGCGCCACCTGGGCGATGTGACGATCACCGAGGACGTGCTGCGCGTGCTGGGCGCCGAGGTGACCTGGCGCGACGACACTACGGTCGCCATTCAGGCGCACACGATCACCAACACCGTCGTGCCCGTCGAGATGGGGCGCAAGAACCGGCTCGCGGTGCTCACGGCTGGCCCGCTGCTCCACCGGCTGGGTCGCGCGGTGATTCCGGCGCCCGGCGGCGACCGCATCGGCCCGCGTCCGATTGATTTTCACCTGGCCGGCCTGCAACAGATGGGCGCGATCCTCGAATCTAAAGACGATCAGTATTACCTGCATACCAGCCGGCTCAAGGGCGCGACCATCGAGTTGCCCTTTCCCAGCGTGATGGCCACCGAGACGCTGATCATCGCGGCGGTGCTCGCGCGCGGCATCACGGTGATCGAAAACGCGGCGATCGAACCGGAGATCATGGACCTCATCAAATATTTGCAGAAGATGGGCGCCATTATCGAGCAGCGGGTGGATCGCAAGATCGTCATCGAAGGCGTCGCCCGGTTGCACGGCGCCGACCACCGCGTGCTCAGCGATCGCAACGAGGCGGTGTCGCTGGCCATCGGCGCGTATCTGACCGGGGGCGATGTGCGCCTGATCGGCGCCGACCAGGGAACGCTGCTCACCTTCCTCAACACGCTCTATCGCGTGGGGCTGGATTTCACCGTCGAAGATGATGCCATCCGCTTCTTCGGCGATGGGCGCCCGCCCCGGCCCATCGCGCTGGAAACCGACGTGCATCCGGGCTTCATGACCGACTGGCAGCAACCGTTCACCGTGCTGCTGACGCAGGCGCGAGGGATGTCGGTGATCCACGAGACGATCTTTGACGACCGCTTTGGCTACACCCACGAACTCAACAAGATGGGCGCCGATACAGGGCTGTTCACCAAATGTCTGGGCGAACTGGCCTGCCGCTTCAAGGAGCGCGACTTCTCCCACAGTTGCGTGATCCGCGGGCCAACGCCGCTGGTGGCGGCGTCGCTGCTGATCCCCGATATCCGCGCGGGCTGCTCGTATATCCTGGCGGCATTGTGCGCGCGTGGGACGAGCACCGTGCGGGGTATCGAGCATATCGAGCGTGGCTACGAGCATCTGGATGCCAAGCTGCGCACGTTGGGCGCGCGCATTCGCCGGGTCGAGGAATGATGCCGCGGCGGGTGATGCACCTGCCGGACTCAGTCCAAGGAGCAAGGCGTACTTCCCATTGGGCGCGCCAGGCGGTATGATAGGGGGGCGCGTTCGGGCAAACAGGCCGCTCACTTGGCGGCTCAGTGGCAGTTCTGGGCGTGCGCGAACCTGGTGCGCACTGCGATGGCACGGCGGGGAGGATTCCCCATACGCGGGAGATCCCAGGCGTGGGAAGCACCGCGGGAGCGGGTGCCGCCGATGAAGCGGGGGAGAGACGCATGCACAAGGTCCTGGTCGATCGGTGTGGCGAATACCACGCCATCACCGACATTTATTGCGAGAAGAAGAACTCATTTCTGGTGGAGTATCCCACCGTGCTGGTGGTGGGCTTGACGCTGGCTGGCGTCATCGCGTTCATGCTGGTGGGCTTCCTGGGCTACAGCACCACCGACCGTGCCACCTATACCCCACCCTATTCCGATCCCTGGTCGCTCTTCAACCAACCGTGGCCACTCTATCTCTGGTTTGTCGCGCTGCTGATTACCCTGCAAGTTTCGATTCTGCGCAATGTGCGGCTGCGCGCGCGCTTGATCGCCACGCTGATCGTCACGCTGATCTGCACCGTGGTGATTTTCGCGGGCTACGTCCCCCAGATCCAGCAGTTGCTCGACTTCCTGGCGCATGGCGTCATCATCCGCAACCTGGGCAAGAATCAGTGGACCTGGTTCATCGTCAATTTCGTCATTCTGATCGTCTTCTTTGCCGATACCGCCGTGCGCTGGGTCCGCCGCGCGCGCGGCTTGCCCGCCACCGGCGCGTTCGCCGGGCGCGAGCGCGACCCCAACGCACCCACGACTGAGGAACTGGTCTCGGGCGATTTGATCGCGGGCACGGTGCTCTGTTTGCTGATGGCGCTGGTCTTCACGGCCACCTTCATCGGCGGCGTCGCCAACCTGGGCGGCATCTACAGCGATAATGCGGCCCAGTGCTTCAGCTCGACGGTGCCGGTCGCCACCTGCCAGATCACCGCCTACACGCTGCAGGTGCCCGCTGCCATTCCCGTGCTGGGGGGCGTGGCGCTGGGCCGGATCGACGAGATTCTCGGCCTCATCTTGTTGCCGCTTGGCTTGCTCGTGCTGGCGGTCTCGGCGATGTTGAGTGGGCTGAGCGCGCTCAGCGCGGTGGACATGCCCGATCCGCGCATGGCCGCGGCGTCGGTGGCGGGGGAAGGCGCCTCTGAGGAGGTCTCGGCGCAGGTGAGCCTGACAGTCGTCAACGCGCTACGGGCCGCGCTCGACCGTCGCCTGCGCATGCTGTTCGCGCGCGTCATTGACTCATTGAAGAACATCTTCTGGCCGGTGCTGGTCTTCGTCGCGGTCTTCGCGCTGCACGGGCTGGCGGGTTACGTGCAGCTCTACCTGCACCACGACAAGAACACCCCGACCTCGTTTGGGTTCCTGGCGGCCGCCGCGGGCCTGGCGGTGGTGGCCGTGCTCGCCACGATCTGCTCGGTGGCGTTGCTGCTCTTCTCGGCGGAGGTCGCCATCAACGCGCTGCGCTTCCTGGGATGGGTGGGCTTCGTGCTGCTGCTCACGTTCTGGATCTTTGCCCTGGCGCTGTTCGGCTTCGGTCGTTTGCTCGATAGCCTGGGTATTCTGGTGCCGAACTCGCCGCCCACGAAAGCGTTCAATTCCTCCATCAGCACGGCGGTCTCGTTCACGGCGCTGCTGGTGTGGGCGGTGATTCTGATCGTGCGCCAGCTGCGCGCGCGGGCGCTGGGTCTCTCGGCCTCCACGGCGGGCATGCCCAAGCCGCCGGCCGCGCGTTCGGTGGAGTCCACGGCGCCAGGGCCCCGACCGCCCCAGAAGTAGCTATCTGGGCCGGTTGGCCGCGCACCACGTCGCGGAGCGCGGCGTCCGGGCGCACCAGCGGGTGTGCCGACACCATGGAGCAGGGGAGAAGTTATGCAGGTCGTGCGCGACAAAACCTGTGGCGAGCAACACGCCATCACCGATGTCTATTGCGAGAAGCGTCACCGCTCGCTGGTGAAGTTTCCCGTGGCCTTGATCGGCCTGCTGATCGGCGTAGGCGTGGCCGCCTTTCTGCTGACCGGCTTCGTCGGCTACTTTACCTGCACGGTGGTCATTGCGCAAAATCAATGTCTGGGCAGTCCTGGCAACCCTGACTTCTGGTACAGCCTGCCCTACGTGCATCTCAAGGAGCCCTGGCCTTTGTATCTCTGGGCCAGCGCGGTCATGATCGCGATTCAGGTCGCGATCCTGCGCCACAAAGATCTGCGCGGCTACTTGATCAAGGCGCTGATCGCGATGTTTGCCAGCATCCTCGTCGTGGGGCTGGTGTATCTCTTTGGCGCCGATTTCGTCAAGTGGCTGCAGGAGACCTATCCCAAGCTGCTCGGCATCGTGCGCGTGCCACTGACCTATGCGGTGCTCAACCTTGCCATCATCGTGCTCTTCTTCGCGGGCTCGGTCATTCGCTGGTTCAACCATCCCGACGGCCACGCGCTCATTGGCATGCGCCCGGCGCTGCCCCGGCGGCGCGACGACCCCGACGAAGCCAGCCTGGAGGAGCTGATTTCCGGCGATCTGCTCACCGGCGTCGTGCTGTTCTTCGTGTGCGCGTATCTGTTCACGTACGACCGGATCAACGCCTTGACGCAATCGGCGCTGGGCAGGTATCTCGTGCCAGCGCAGGTTGACTGCGCGGGGCATACACCGCCCTGCGTGGTGCCCAGCCATATCGCCGATCTGCATTTCGCGGGTGGCTATTTCTCGCTGGCCACCCTCGATAACGTGCTGGCGCTGCTCTGCCTGTTCATGGGCTTCATGACGCTGGCGATCACGGCGATGCTCGCGGGCCTGGCGGTCTTGCAGGGGCAGGTGGATCCCGCCGGCAGCAAGATCAGCGCCAACGTCACCACCGAGGTCGCGCAGACGGTGCTCAACGCGCTGCGCGCCGCCATCACGCGCCAGTTGCGTGGCTTGGTCCGGCGCATCGGGTACACGCTCCAGCGGGCGGTGTGGCCGCTGCTGCTGCTGGGATCGAGCTTCGCGCTGGCGCTGTTCGGACGCTACACACTGTACTATTTGCACCACACGGATCCGACCTCCCATTGCGCACCCGGCTATGCGGCGGCGTTTCATTTGGCCGCATGCCATCCAGCGTCATCTGAGCCCTATCTGCTCTTTGCGCTCGCCTTTGGGCTGGGCGGGGTGCTGGGCACCGTTGTCTCGACGGCGCTGCTGGTGCGTTCGTGGCGTGTGGTCGTGAACACGCTGGGCCTGCTGCGCTACGTGGGCCTGGCCGTCTTGCTCACCTTCTGGATCTTCGCGCTGTCGCTGTTTGGGTTCAATGTGTTGCTGCTGCAATTGGGCGTCGTGCCCGCCTCGCTGGTCAGCCCGACGGCGGCCTGTCCCGCGCCAACCTGGTACAGCCTCTTCGTGCCGGCCCAGTGGCCCTGCGCGCAGCCGTTCGTACCGCTCTCGATTCCGTCGGCGGTCTCGCTGGCGGCGCTGCTCATCACGGGGGTCGTGGTGCTGTTCCGCTACCGTGGGCACTTCGCGCGGGCACGTTCGGCGGGCTCGACGATGCGCGGGAGGGTCCCTGGGGCGAGGGCCAGCGCCGTACCCGAACGCGGGCGCTGACGCGGGCGCTGACGCGGGCGCTAACGACGATCCTGGCCGGTGGGTGGTGCAGCGGGGGGATGGTGATCGCGACCGGCTCTATACCGGCTGTTTCTTTGTTGGCATGTTTCTTGTTGCGTCGGTCACCCGGATGGGCGGCGTGCCCAGGTGCCGAAGCTGCGCATGGGACGGCGCAAAGGGGACCCCGATGGG
>DASYGC010000105.1:0-13737 GCA_036000225.1 Ktedonobacterales bacterium
CCGTGCGCCGCGATGGGGCGGACGGGTCAGGCCAGATGGGTTGACGCCAGAGGGCATCGGGGCAGGCCGTCATGGCGTTGTCGAGCATATCAATGGCCGCGCCAAACTGCTGCCACAGCACAGTCCGCCACAATCTGTCCATGGTGTCCACCATGTCTGTCATTCCTCCAGGTGTTGATCCCGCTCCGTGTTCAGGAAGACGAGGGTTCTCTCCCACGCCAGAGCAGCGGCGGCGGCATCGTAGGCATCTGGGCGATTGGCCTCGAAGAACCAGTGCTTGGTCCCTGGATACGTATAGACGGTGGCCGGCCTGCCCGCGGCCTGGAGCTCCCGCTCCATCTCCGCGACCGACTCCGCCGGTTCGAACGGATCATCCTCCGCGAAGTGGCAGAGGTAGGCTGCCCGCGCGCGGCGATAGTCCAGACCAGAGTACGTGGCATAGAAGATCACGACGGCGGCGATCTCCTCGGCCAGGGTGACGGACATGTCGAGGGCGTAGGCGCCTCCCAGCGAGAAGCCGACGACCGCAAGTGTGCCGCGACCGTCCGCCTGAGTGGTCGCCGTGTGTGGGCCGTGTTGGCGCAGGAAACGCACCGCCCCCCGAATGTCGCCGCGCACCCGCTCCGATTCCTGATCCAGCGCCCCGGCCAAGGCGTGCGCCTCCTCGACCTTCGCGGTTGTCTGGCCGCGGTAGAGGTCAGGGGCGAGCGCCACGAAGCCCGCCTCCGCGAGCCGGTCGCAGACCTGGCGAAATGGCTCCGTCAGCCCCCACCACGCATGCAGCACGACCACTCCTGGCCCCGTTGCCGCATTCGGCGTCGCCAGATAGCCAGGCGCGGGCGATCCGTCGGCGTCGAAGTCGATCATCTGTCCCGTCATACGATCCTCCTGACTCACACCGAATCATCGGCAAGGGAGAGGTGCGCAGCCTGATTGGCGTTTCCACGCGCCTGCCCGTTCCTTCTTCTCATGCTCATATGAGAAAGCGGTAAAACCGCGTACGGAGTATCTCAGGGTATTACTCTTTCGCTCTGCGCGAGCAACTCATAAGGCTCGGTGGTCAGGGCGAAGTAGATCTTGGCCAGTGCCACCTGCGGCTTGCGCCCGTCCGCGCTCTCCGCAGTGATGTAGCAGGCATGGCGTGTCAGGTGGTAATCGGTGGCATCCCTCCCACGGGACTTTTTCGTGCTAGCACGAAAAAGTCCATCAACATCCCCACCAGCCTCTCGGCAAACAGCTTTGGCTTCATCGATCACCGACTCAAAGTTTTCCCACCTCAAATAGCCAAGCAGCTTGGCCAACTCACGCTCCGACCAATACTCCTCGCCCGCCTCGTTGATGCGTTTGATCGCCTCAAATGTCGAGACCCTGTGCTCTGGGACACCACTGATTGGGAACTTTGTGGTTTGCTGGACTTGCTCATGGCTGATTCTCCGATTACCCTCCACGAACCGAACGCCTCTGTTTCAGTATACACGCAACAGTGTTCTACTGCCAGGCAGTAGCCAATCTGGATACACAAGGAGTCACACGACCATGGACCATCGCTTCAATCGCGTCGCCATCCTAGGACTGGGGCTGATGGGCGCCTCACTGGCGCTGGCGTTACGCGCCGCTGGCGGCGCGCGCGAGCTTGCCGGCTACGATGTCGCCCCCGGCGTGGCGGAGCAGGCGCGCACGCGGGGCCTGGTGGACCGCGCCCACGCTTCGGCGGCGGAAGCCGTTGCCGGTGCGGATCTCGTCGTGCTGGCCGCGCCGGTGCTCGCCATGCGCGACCTGCTGGCCGCCATCGCGCCGCACCTCGGTCCCGCGACGCTGGTGACCGATCTGGGCAGCACCAAAGCCGAAGTGGTAGCCTGGGCCGCCGACAGGCTGCCCGCTCCCGAACACTTCATCGGGGGCCACCCCATGACCGGCCGCGAGCGCTCCGGCCTGGCGGCCGCCGATGCGACCCTCTATGACGGCTGCGTCTGGTGCCTGACGCCCAGCCTCCATACCGCGCCGGACGCGCAGGCACGTGTGGCGGCACTGGTCACGGCGCTGGGCGCGCGACCGCTGATAGTTGACCCCGCTCAGCACGATGCCGCGGTGGCCGCCATCAGCCATCTGTCCCTGCTGGCGGCGACCGCCCTGATGCTGACTGCCACCCAGGATCCCGCGTGGGAGTTGGCGCGCCAGCTCGCCGCTGGCGGCTTCCGCGACACCACCCGCGTCGCCTCAGGCGATCCGCGCATGGCGCGCGATATCTGCCTGACCAACACCCAGCCGCTGCTGGCCGTCCTCGATGCCTACCTCGCGCGGCTGCACACCCTGCGCGACCAGCTCGCCGCGCAAGATCCCGCCATCGAGGCGACGTTCGCCGCCGCCAAGGCGGCACGTGATGCCTGGCTCGCACAACCGCGCCAGCCGTAGCTTGACTTCACGATTGTGTGGGTGCGGCTGCTCCTCCGCTCCCTCGCGTCTCCATCCACCAGTACAGCAGCGGGTCCGCGACCAGCAGAAAGAGCAGACCCGCAAGCAAGAGCCAGGTCAAGGGATTCGCGCGATTGAAATTGCCCCAGGAGAAGATCATGGCTAGAGCGATCGCGACCAACGCGATCAGCAGACTCTGCAAGGCAATCCGGGCCGCGCTCCAGCGACTGTCGCGCGCGACGGCGAGTGCGCCCACCCCAGGAATCGCTACGAGCGCGCCCACGGTCCGCGCGGTGAGCGGAGTCAGTGCCCAGGGCCAGATGCTGATCGCGAAGCCGGGCAGCAGGAACAGTACGAGCGCGATCACGAGCGTCACACCACCCAGTAGGCCGATCGCCAGGCGCGCCAGCTGTGGCACCTGCTGCTCGGGGAGCGCGCCTGGGGCAGGGTCCGCGGAGCGGTTGAGCAGCCAGACCAGCAGCACGATGAATGGCGTCGTGAAGTAGAGCGCGACCCAGACGAAGAACGAGAGGTAGCCATGGTTGAAGCGATTCCAGTGCAGGATGGTCGCGATGCCCATCAATGTGGCGAAGGTGGTCACGGGCAGGAACCCGACATGGATCAGATGCCACCGCGCCAGGGTGGCGGCACGCACGAAGAAGTAGGCTCCCGCCAGATAGGCGGAGGCCAACACCATCGCGCTCATGCGCGGCTGAATGCCCCAGGCGAAGAGGGCCTGGGTGTGATCGGGGAACAGGTAGAGGATGATGAAAGCGGCCAGTAGGAAAGGAACGATGAGCGCCGAAACCCAGCGGGTGACTGGCAGCACACGATCATCACGCACCGCTGTTGCGCGCGGGTGTTCCCGCTCGTGCGTCTGATTCACTGTCCCCTCCCGTCGTGGCCGCCCATTAGCGCGCGGGCTACCACAGGCGCTACCACAGGCGCTACCACAGGCGCGGCCCGCGGACGCGCTTCTGGCGGAAGGCACCCTGTACCAACTCGGCGCTGAAGCCCGGGGTGAGCTGGCCGGTGGTTGCGTAGCGGTACACCGCCGCCTGATAGATGCCGCGCAGCGCCGCGCTGATCAGACCCAGCACCACCAGCGCGAACACTCCCAGCACCACCACCACGACCACCAGCGGAATCGAGTTGATCGCTATGCCCAGCGCGACGCCAACGGCGCCCAGGATGAACACGCCAAAGGTCAACAGACCAAAGACCGCGCCAATGCCGATATTG
Organism: Ktedonobacterales bacterium; assembly: GCA_036000225.1. GTDB lineage: Bacteria > Chloroflexota > Ktedonobacteria > Ktedonobacterales > JADMIN01 > DASYGC01. Next base: position 3,655 of record DASYGC010000105.1, read on the forward strand.
CCGATGATCTGCTCGCCCCAGGTGCGCTTGAGCAGCTCCGTGCTGCGTTTGACCGCCTGGATCGGTCCCACCTGTTCGATGGCCAGGATCGGCACCACCAGGAAGGTGGCCACGTTCCACGCTGGGCCCAGGAAGCCCGCCGCGATTTGCCCGACGATCCCCGCGCGCTCCCGCACAAATTGCAAGATGACGCCGACGGTGGCGGAGATCAACGCATAACCGAAGATCGGGCCGATGCGCGCGAACGCGATGCCAAATCCCGCGCCCACCGTCGGTTTGCCACCCTGTAGCCGGATCATCGCCGCCCCCACCAGCGCGGTGTTGGCGAAGAAGATCACGAAATACTGCACCAGGTAGAACAGGAACGCCAGCGGCAGGAACACCCACCACGAGCTATTGGGCGCACTGGCCAGCGAGCCGTAATTGGCGCCAGATTGCACGCCCGCAATCAGATGGGTGAAGATTCCGGCGAAGAACATGGGGATAATGAAGCTGAGCGTCACGATGAGCGTGCCGATGGTGGAGACGATTGGAAACACAATCAATGCTTTGTCGGTGCTCAGCACCGCAGCGCTGGCCTTCACCAGCTGCCAGCTCCCTGCGAGTCGGCGGAACATACTGCGTACCTCCTGAGTCGAGCAACGGGAGTTCAGTCACGTGGCCACATGCCGGCGCATCCGGCATGATACGTCATCCGCGGGCGATAAGATAGCCATGCTCACCTGTCCGTGCTCCATGCCGCCGCGGCGGCGAGGGCACCCGGCGCCAGTGTGAGAAGGGGTTGTCATGCGGCCTCTTGCCACCACCGCGCGGCAATGATACCATCGACTGGGCCAGCGCACTGCCTCCCGCTCCGCCCGATCGAGGCGACCGCGTTGAACGCCTCGTTCCCCACTCGTCGCAGCGGGATCAGCCTGATGAACTTCCCTCGCGCCAGCGGCATACTCGCGCATCCCAGCTCGTTCCCAGGTCGCTATGGCATCGGCGACCTGGGCGAGGGCGCACGTCAGGTGATCGACTTCCTGGCCGCCGGCCGCCAGCGCCTGTGGCAGGTGCTTCCGCTTGGCCCCACCGGCTTTGGCAATTCGCCGTATGCCAGCCTGTCAACCTTCGCCGGCAACCACAACCTGATCGCCCCCGATCAGTTGATCGAGCGGGGTTGGCTGCGCGCGGATGACGTGGCTGACGTGCCAGGTTTCGCGCCCGACCGCGTGGACTTCGGCCACGCTATCGCCTGGAAGTTGACGCTGCTGCGGCAGGCGCACGCGCGCTTCCAGGCAATCGCCTCTCCGGCGCGGCGCGACGACCTGGCGGCGTTCGTCGCCGCCAACCAGCACTGGCTCGACGACTACACGCTCTTCGTGGCGCTCAAGCAGGCGCAGCAGGGCGCCACCTGGACGGCCTGGCCGACCGATCTGGTGGCGCGCCGGCCCGCGGCCCTGGCCGCAGCCCGCGCGACGCTGGCTGGCGAGCTGCGCTTTCAGGAGTTCCTGCAATGGACCTTCGCCACGCAGTGGCAGGCGTTGCGCGTGTATGCGCGCCATCGCGGTGTGCGCATCATCGGCGATGTGGCGATCTTCGTCGCGCACGACAGCGCCGATGTGTGGGCGCATCCCGAGCTGTTCGTGCTGGACCCGCGGGGCTGGCCGACCGTCGTGGCCGGCGTGCCACCGGACTATTTCAGCCGGACCGGTCAGCGCTGGGGGAATCCGGTCTACCGCTGGGATGTGCTCGCCGCCACCGGTTATGCCTGGTGGATCGAGCGCGTGCGCGCCGCGCTCGGCCAAGCCGATCGGCTGCGCCTGGACCACTTCCGTGGCTTTCACGCCGCCTGGGAGATTCCCGCCACCAGCCCCACCGCGGAGGAGGGTCGTTGGGTGCCCGGTCCACGCGCCGCGCTCTTCAAGGCGCTGCACAGCGCGCTCGGCGACCTGCCGCTCATCGCCGAAGACCTCGGCGAGATCACCGCGGCAGTACGCCACCTGCGCGAGCGGCTTGGCCTGCCCGGCATGAAGGTGCTCCAGTTCGCCTTTAGCACCGACGCGCGCAATCAGCACCTGCCGCACTGGTACACCCACGACACCGCCGTCTACACCGGCACGCACGACAACGACACCATGCTGGGCTGGCTCGCCACCCGCGACCCACCCGAGCGCGACTTCGCGCTGCGCTATGCCCACAGCGATGGCCGCGAGCCGCACTGGGACTTCATGCGCATCGCGCTCGCCTCTGTGGCGGATACGGCTATCGTTCCGTTACAAGACATACTGGGCCTCGGCAGCGAGGCACGCATGAACATGCCCGGCACCGCCAGTGGCAACTGGTCCTGGCGCTGCACCCATGCCCAGCTCAGCACCGACATCAGCGCGCGTCTGGCCGGCCTGACCCGCACCTACGGGCGGTAGCGACGGCGGCGCGCCTGGGTCACGCACCGGGCAGCGCACCAGGCCACGCGCCGGGTCACCGATTGGGTCACGCACCGGGCCACGACCGCGCGCTGGTTGTCTGGACATACCGGTGCCACTCAGGTATGCTGTGGGCATTGGAGGTAGAGCATGGCATGGGACCCTCGCAGAGCGGGACCGCCGGCGTGGCCCAATCAGCCGCCGGCAAGCCCTCCCGTGCCGCTGACGCCCCCAGCGCCTATCTGGCCCGGCCCGCCCTCACCGGATGCGACCAGTGCCGGCCAACCATTGCCTCCTGCTCCTTTGCTGCCACCCGGCCAGCCGCTGGGCCCCTTTCACGAAGCGTACGACCCGCGTCCGTCTCCACTGGCGTTGCTAGCACCCGCGGTGGACACCCGGCCCCAGGCGCCCACGCGCCACAGCGGATTGGTGCGCGCGTCGCTGGGTCTGGGCGGCGGGCTTGCCAGCTTCTTCCGCCACTTCTGGCCCTCGCAGACGGCCGCGCCCGATTGGGGCCCCACCAGTCTGGGCCTCTCGGCCCCGCTGGCCGCCTTCCTGGCCTATCTCGGCTGGTGGTTCACGGGCGTCATCATCTATTTCAACGAACGCCAGAATCGCTATGTGCGCTTCCACGCCTTTCAGTCGATTGTCTTTACTGGTCTGCTGAGCATTGTGAGCGTGCTGGCCTACGTGGTGGCCTCGCTCTGCAATGACGTGTTTGTCGTCAGCCACCAGCTGGTGTTTCAGACGCTTTCGCGGGCCACCGCCGCCGGGGCGCTGCTGGCCGTCATCTTTGCCTGGTTTATCCCGCTGATCGCCGCGGCCACCGGCTTCAAGCTGCGCATCCCTTTCATCGCGCCTTATGCGGAGCGCTATGCCCAGCCATTCGCGGACGATCCACCCGGCACGGGCGACAGCCCGGAAGGATAGTCCCGCACGATGGATGCACCGCGCGGACTCGAAGCGGCTCGCCCCACCCGACGCCGCCAGGCGCTGCCACGCGTGCTGGCCGTGCTGTGCTATTCATTGCCCATCGTGCCGGCGGTCGTCGTTCTGCTGCGCGCGCGACGCCACCGCTTCCTGCGCTTTCACGCCGCGCAGGCGCTGATCTTCTCGTGCCTGCTGGCGCTGGGACAGACGGCCATTTACCTCCTGATGTTGTTCGCCGGCGAGCTGATCCGCGACCTGGGGCAGGCCACCATCGCGGCGCTCGTGATCTTCGCGCTCTATGCCGCGCTCGGCCTGCTCGCCTTCGTCGGCTGGTTCCGCCTCGCCGGTGACTGCATCGATGGCCGCGCGCGCAAACTGCCCATCGTCGGCGACTGGGCGGCGCGCCTGGAGCGCCTCACGCGGCGCGATTAGCGATAGGCCTCCGCCTGCAGGCCGAAGAGCTCGGCGTAGCGTCCGTCGCGCGCCAGCAGCTCCTCGTGGGTGCCTTCTTCCAGCACGCCGCCATTCTCCAGCACGATGATGCGATTGGCCAGGCGTACCGTGCTGAAGCGGTGCGAGATGAAGACCGCCGACTTGCCGTGCGTCAGCTCGCGGAAGCGCGCGAAGACCTCATATTCGGCCTGCGGGTCCAGCGAACTGGTCGGCTCGTCCAGGATCAGCAACTGCGCATCGCGCATGAAGGCGCGCGCCAGCGCGATCTTCTGCCACTCGCCCCCCGAGAGCTGCTGGCCCTGCTCGAACCATTTGCCCAGCATCGTCTCGTAGCTGTCGGGCAGTTTCTCAATGACCGCGCTGGCCCCACTCTTGGCCGCCGCCGCGCGCACCCCCCCCTGATCGTCAATCGCTTCCACCCGCCCGACGCCGATGTTGCGACTGGCCGTCAGGAAGTAGGTGACGTAGTCCTGGAAGATGACGCCGATGCGGGCGCGCAACGCCTCCAGATCGTACTCGCGCAGATCGTGCCCATTGACCAGAATCTGCCCCTCGTCGGGATCGTACAGGCGCGTCAGCAGCTTGACGATGGTCGTCTTGCCGGCGCCGTTGCGTCCCACCAGCGCGACCGCCTCGCCCTCGTGGATGGTGAAGCTGACGTCGCGCAGGGCCTGGCCGTGTTCCTCACGTCCGGGATAGGCGAAGCTGACGTGCCGGAACTCGATGGTCAGACCCGTCCCCTCGGGCACCCGACCGTTGGGTGGGCTGAGGAGCTTGGGATCGTACTCGAGAAACTCGAAGAGCGTGTTGACATACAGGTTGTTCTCGTAGGTCGAGGAGATACCGGTGAGCAGCCCCTGGAAGCTGTTGCCCAACGAGAGGGCGGCCTGCGTGTAGAAGCTGAGCTGACCCAGCGAGATTACCCGCGCCACGGTTTGCAGCGCCACATAGAGATAGACCGCCCCATTGGCTACCAGACTCCCCAACCCCCAGACGAACGACGCCAGGTAGCGTGGCACCACAAGCTCGCGCGCCTCGATATAGAACTTCGCCGCCTGTTTGCGATAGAGGTCGATGAAGAAGTTGCCCAGCGAGAAGAGTTTGATCTCTTTGTTGTAGGTATCGGTGGTCAGCAGGTTGCCGTAGTAGGCCATCTCGCGGCGCAGCGGCGACTGGCGGCGCATCATCTGGTAGCCCCACCAGCCATAGCGCATCTGCGCGATGAAGGCGGGCACCGGCGCCACCAGTGCCAGCAGCGCGATCCACCAGGCCAGGTGCGTCAGCACCACCACCATCGAGAGCAGGGTGATGATCGTGCGGGCCAGAGTGAAGGTCTGCGAGATCATGCCGATTGGCCGCGACGACGCCTCACTCTGCGCCTGCTGCAGCGAATCGTAGAACTTCGCGTTCTCGAAGAAGGCCAGATCGAGTGTGTTGGCCTTCTCCATCACCATCAACTGCACCACATACGACAGCTTTTCCTGCAAGAGCTGCTGCACGATGTTGGAGAGCGTGGTCAGCAGACTGCTGACGCCCTGGATGCCGAACTGCGCGATCACCAGCCAGATCACCAGCCCGGTGGTGCCGCGCTGGCCGCCCGTGCGGATCGCCAGCACCACGGCGTCGATGAGCAGTCCGCTGACAAACGCGGTCAGCGCGGGCAGAAAGCCCTGCGCGATGTAGAGGATCCCCAGGCCGAGCGTGAAGGCTGGCTGGATGCCCCAGACCAGTTTCATGACGCGCGGCAGGCTGGTGAACGCCGTCACAATCTTCTCAGGCGTCAGCCCATCCTCGGTGCCGGGGCGGGCGCCCCGTCTGTTCGGTCGTTGTGGCAGAATATGTAGCTGCGACCACAGTGCCGCGCCAATCGTTCGTAGCCTCGCTCGCACGTGTCCTCCCCCGCACCACGCATTGGCCCAGGGGCGCGGTGGTGTCCGTCATGGTCAGCTGATTTGATGTCTGGAAATGGTGTGCCATCATTATGCGCTATCCAGCGCATCTTCGCCCCCGGTAGAAGTGACGGAACGGCCCTGGCCATCCGGCCAGGGCGCGTTCGATGCCGCGGGCGCGGGCGCCGTATGGGCGCATACCCCGGCTTCGCGGCGCGCCAATCGCGCGACGCTGCCATCAACAACGCCATACGGCGAGTATACCCAACCATGGATGACGCCTTGTGTCATATTCGCGCGCATCGCTGACCAACGCGTCACCCCCATGCGTCTGGCGCCGTCGAGGGCCGCGCATGGGAGTGACGTTCGCTCAGCAGGGCCTCATGACCGCGGCTGGCGCGCCGCCCGCGCACCGCGCCCAAGCGGCAGCAGCGTCGCGAGCCACAACAGTGTGCCCGCGTTCAGCACAATGACTGGCATCCAATCCTCCGGCGTGTGGACGCCGACTGAGTTTGGGTCGGGATTGATCGCGCCCAGCACGATCATCACGGCGCAGCCGATAATGCCGAAGAGCGCGAGACCCGTGATGGCGTTGCGCGCGCCAACGGCGCGCCTGCCCGCTAGCGCCGCGCCGAGGTAGCGCAGGCTCAGCGGCAGCAAGAGCGCCAGCGGCAGCACGTGGAGCGCATCGGCCATGGGACCCCATGACGTGTTGACGGGTTGCACGAAGTTGCCGGCATTCCAGCCCCAGCCGGCCGCCATCAGGAAGATCGCCGCCAGCGGCGCGGCGAAGCGCGAGCCGCTGGTGCGGCCGAACCGCGTCGCCTCGCTTATCTCGCTCATCGAGGCATCCCGCGTCACCTGTGTTGTCATCTCGCACCGATACTCTCTACTCTGTGGCCAACGCCCGGTGTGTTGCCCGCATCCGGTCGGGTCATCCGGTCGTGCCGATCACGTCTTGAGTATAGATGCCAACGCCGCCGCGCCAGAAGTGAGGAACCTCACGAAGTGCGGATGACATTTGTCACTGGCGACGGCGCATCGCATGGGGTTAACTATCAGTAGTCGCGGGTGAGAGGAATCGAGGAACCGGAGCCATGCGCACCGTACGCTTCATGCGGGAGAATTCGCCCGCAACGGCCAGCCGCCGTTTGGCTTTCCCGCTGTGGCTGATCTGGATCGTCTGGCTGCCGTTCTTCATTCCCCCCGCCACGGCGCTGATCCAGACACGGCCCGCGCCCGCGTTGCTGATCGTGAGCTTTGCGGGCGCCGCACTCTTCTTCGCGCTCTATCTCTGGACGACCTGGCGCTGCGCCGAGTATCTCGCCAGCGCCTCACCACGTGAGCTGCCGTCACGTGCGACGCTGTGGGCCCCCATCGCCAGCATGCTGGCGCTCAGTGTCCTGCTGACGCTGCTGGTCGGTCCAACGTCGGGCTGGGGCGCCCTGTTGATCTACACCAGCACGTGCGCCGCGGGCTGGCTGCCGCTGCGCCAGGCGGCGGCCGCTATCGCGGGAATGGTGGCCTTCACGCTCATCGGGCTGAGCCTGCATGGCGGCATCGCCAGTGCCATCTCGCCAGTGGCCTTCATCGTCGTCCCCGGTGTCGTGGTCGTGGCCCTGGTCCGCGCCATCGGCATGAACCAACGCTTGCGCGCCACGCGCGAAGAGCTGACACGGGTGGCCGCGGCGACCGAGGAGCGGCTGCGCATCGCGCGCGACCTGCACGACCTGCTGGGCCATACGCTCTCGCTGATTGCGCTCAAGAGCGAGCTGGCGGGCCGGCTGGTACTTGCGGCGCCTGAACGCGCCGCGACCGAAATGCGCGATGTAGAGAGCGTGGCGCGCCACGCGCTGCAGGAGGTGCGCCAGGCGGTATCCGCGTACCGGCAACCGACGCTGGCCAGCGAGCTGCGCGCGGCGCGCGAGATCCTGACGGCGGCGGGCATCGTCTATGCCGGCGCCGGTGTCGAGGCTGGCATGCGCGACGCGCCGCCCGCAGTCGAAGCGGTGTTGTCGTGGGCCGTGCGCGAAGGGGTGACCAACGTGATCCGGCATAGTCAGGCGCGCCACTGTACCATCCAATTGAGCCACGGCGCGGGTCAGTGCGGTATCACGGTCACCGACGACGGGCGTGGCGTCGTTCCCACAGCCTGCGACGACGGGCGTGGCATCGTTGCCGCTGTAACGAGCCAGGCGGGTAGCGGGCTGGCGGGGCTGGCCGAACGCGTTGCCGCGCTGGGCGGCGACTACGCCGCCGGCCCCCGCGCCGAGGGCGGCTTCCGCCTGGCCATCGCGCTGCCACTGACATCCGGCGCGCCAGCCAGGACGGCTGCCGCCCAGGATGGCGTGGAACACCATGCGGAAAGGATCGGTCGCGCGTGATCCGGGTGCTGCTCGCCGAAGACCAGGCGATGGTGCGGGGCGCCATCGCCGCCCTGCTGGCGCTGGAGGGCGATATCGACATCGTGGCCGAGGTGGCTACTGGCAACGCGGTGGTGCGCGCAGCCCTGGCGGCCCAGCCCGATGTGGCCCTGCTCGACATCGAGATGCCCGACGGCAACGGCCTGGATGCCGCCGCCGCGCTGCACGCCCAGCTGCCGGCCTGTAAAGTGTTGATCCTGACGACCTTCGGGCGGCCCGGCTACCTGCGCCGCGCGATGGAAAGCGGCGTGGTGGGCTTTCTGGTGAAGGATGCCCCCGCTGCTCAACTGGCAACCGCCATCCGCCGCGCGGTCGCGGGCGAGCGGGTCGTCGATCCTACCCTGGCGATGGCCGCGCTCAGCGATGGCGATAACCCGCTGACCCCGCGCGAGCGCACGGTGCTGGCCGAATCCGCCCGCGGCGCCAGCATCGCCGAGCTGGCCGCTACCCTCTTCCTCTCCGAAGGCACCGTGCGCAACCACCTCTCCATCGCGATCCAGAAGCTCGGCGCGCACAACCGCGTCGAGGCGGCGCATATCGCGCGGGAGAAAGGCTGGCTCTAGCTGGCACGCCATCCCTGCGCCGTCTGATATCAAGTTCGCATGAAGGCTTACGCTAATGGGACCCAGAGCGACGCTGTGCTACACCCGTGCGCGACTACGGAGATAACGGGGGGCCAGAGCGCACACCCGTGCGCGACGACGAAACGCCACCGATCACGCGAACCTGGTATGACACGATACGCTGGCCATCGGGCGACCGGGCCAGCGCGAGCACTGTGCTGGCCGCGCGAGAGGTGACGAGCGTGGCCCCCAGACCAGTTGGCGCCAACGAGCTGCCCAGCGGCGCGCAGCCCACCCCCGCCACGGACACGGTCAGCGCCGCCGTCCCTTTGCTGGCCGCGCGCCGGGTGAGCGCTGGTTGGTTACCGATGGCGCATGTTTGTATGGGCGTGTGCTGTCGAGCGGAGCAGTAGATCATCACTGGAGAAATAGCACCATGAGGTCTTCATCCCAATAGCGCGCACCTAGCTTCAGCGCGTGCGGAGTGGTGCCGTAGGTCGTAAAACCCAGCGCGCGATAGAGGGCGCGGGCGGCGACATTCTCCGTCACGACCGCCAGATGCAGTTGCTCGAGGCCCGCGAGCTGGCGCGCGGTGGCGATTAGCTCGCGCAGCAGCGCCCGGCCCGCGCCGTGGGCGCGCCGCTCGGGCAGCACATACAGGCTGGAGACCTCGCCCTTGTGCCGGTCTTTGGCGCCCAACTCACGCGTGAAGCGCACCATGCCATATAGTGTGTCGTCACTCATTCCCAGGTAATAGGCGTCGTCGCCGGTCTGTCGCAGCAGCGCGAGCATAGCGCCGTTGCCCTGAGCGAGCGCCTCGTCATAGGTGGTGCCGAAGGCCGCGGGACTTTCCGCGAGGGCGCGCAGGCGCAGGGTCCACAGGCTCTCCAGATCATGTTCTGTCAGCCGGCGTACCGGCATGGGCGCTGCCTCCTCTCCGGTGCCACACCTGTGGTGGCGCGCGACGAGCCGCGACGGGCTGGGCGAACCGGCGCGGACGCTGGAATGGGAGCCACGGCATGACAGTGTCGTCGTTTTCCTCGCGTACGCCGGACGCTGCCGCGTATGCGGTTGAGGATAAGCAGCCGGGCATGTGTCACATGCCCACAGCACCACGCGAGCGCGGCTAACCAACCATACAACAGATGTCCACACGTGAACGCGGTACATAACCAACCATACAACAGATGTCCACAGGTGCACGCGTCCTTAGCGGAGCGGATCGTGCGCAACAGTTCGCAGGTGGAGGATGCCAGGCACGCCAAGCGGCGAGGTGTTGTGCCGCCGCCACGGTCGAGGCAGGAGGCATCCGGTGTGGCAGCCAGCGGAGCCGGCGGACGCGGCGGCGTCGGGTCGGTGGCAGCCACCACAGATGCAGTATGGCTGATGGGTGCGCCAGTGTCCAGAGGTTAGAGGGTGC
>DASYGC010000106.1:0-8261 GCA_036000225.1 Ktedonobacterales bacterium
ACTGGACACTCTGACTGTGCTTGAGTTTCTCCCGCGAGCCTGTCCTCTCCGATGTCATCAACGCGCCTGGTTGGTGCGCTACGCCGCGGCAGCTGCCGGAAGCTGCGGTGTGACTCGCAGCTCCTGGCGCTCGCCCGCGCGGATGATAGTGAGCGCGATAGGAGCGCCGCTCGGTTCGCGGCCCAGCGCGAGCAAAAGATCGCCCGTGCCGGCAATCGCATGGCCCGCGACGCCGATTACGATATCACCTGGCAGCAGGCCGGCCGCCTCGGCGGAGCTGGCCGGCTCGACGGCGGCGATCATGGCGGCGCTGGGCGCGGTGGTGCCGGCGCGGATGCGCAGAGCATCGGGCAGTTCCACATCCAGCACCTGTACCCCCAGCTGGGGACGAGTGCCAGCGCCGGCGCCCGCCGACGCGACGAATTGTTGCACGATGCGGCTGGGAATGGCAAACGCCAGACCGCCGCCGATCATGTTGTTAATGCCGACCACCTGACCGCGGGCATCCACCAGCGGCCCGCCAGAGTTGCCAGGGTAGAGACGCAGGTGACTCTGAATCAGATCGGGCGTGCGTCCGGCACGCTGGCGCGGACTTTCGGCGTCGGCGCGTGGCGGCGTGGGTGGCGCCTCGGGGGCCTCCGAGCGCGCCGGATCGAGCGTCCACTCGGGATCGAGCGGGGCGCGCGCCGCTACAATACCGGAGGTGACCGTGTTGAGGTGGCCGAAGGGATTGCCGACGGCGAATACCAATTCACCCACACGCAGCGCGGTAGAATCGCCCGCCGCAACCGGGCGCAAGTCCGCGGCGCGGACGCGCAGCAACGCCAGATCGTGTTCGGGATCGTGTGCGAACACCTCGGCCGGCAACACACGGCCATCGGCCACGAGTATAGTGAGCTGGCTCTCGCCCGCGGCGCGCACGACGTGCTCGTTGGTGACGACGGTTGCGGTGGGATCGGCCCCTTCGGCGGCGGCGACCTGCCAGATGACGCCAGAGCCGATGCCACCACGGCCCGCGCGCACCTGCACCACGCTGGCGCGCAGTCGTTCGGCGGTCGTTGCCAGTTCCTCCGAAATGGCGCTGGCGGGCAGCGTCGCGGAATCAATCATGCTCATACAGGCTTGCTCCAGATCTTTCAAACCGGCCGGTCGATCGGTGACCAGCCCGGTTGGGGGGACATGCGGTTCGCTGGGCGCCTACCGGTATGAGCCAGCAGGCGCCCAGCGCGCGGGGTCATAGAGTTACTCGCGCTCACCGACGGTGACGCTGATCTCGGCCGGCTCGCCACCACGCAGCACCTTGATGGCCAGCGGCTGGCCCACGCGCTCGGCGCCGAGTTGGGCGCGCAGCGTCTGCGCGTCGGTGACGGGTTGGCCGCCCAGCGCCAGCACCTGGTCTCCCAGGATCAGGCCACCCTGTTCGGCTGGGCTGCCGCCCTCCACCGAAACGACCAGCAGAGCGGTGTCCTGAGTGACACCGGCCTTCTGCGCCAGGGCCGGGGAGAGCGGCACCTGCTGCGTGCCGACGCCCAGGTAGCCACGGCGGATGCGGCCATGGGTCAACAGGCTCGCGACGACGCGCCGCAGTGTGGTGACAGGGATGGCGGTGCTCGACTCGCGGGTCAGGTGCGAGCTGCTCAGGCCGACCACGCGACCGGCGAGGTCTACCAGCGGGCCGCCGGAGAAGCCGGGATACAGGGTCAGATCGGCGAAGATGATCCCTTCCATCTCGCCACCGCGCCAGGCGCGGCGCGGACCTTCGAGCGCGCTGATCACGCCCATCGAGGCCCGCAGGCCCGAGGAGCCGGGCCGGCCGATGGCCAGCACCAGATGGCCAATCTTGGGATCGCCGGCGATCTCGGCCGGCGCGGCACCCTCGCCGAGGTCCACGCCGCTGATACGCAGCGCGGCGAGGTCAGTGCTGGGATCACGTCCGATGAGTTGCGCTTTGGTTTCGCGGCCATCGGGCAGGGTAATGCCGATCTCGTCCTCGCGTTCGACGACATGGTCGGCGGTCAGGATGATGGTCTCGCCCTGGTCGGGGCGCCAGAGGATGCCGCTGGCTGATTGACGCGGACGCGCACTGACGGTGACGATCGAGCGGCCCGCGCGCGCGACGGCGTTGGCGAGCGTATCCGAGAGGGCGGTCAGACTATTGGAGGGCTGCTCCGGGGTTGGCGACGTCATGGGGATGTCTCCTGCTCTGTTGCTGGACCAGCTCGGCGCGAGACATCTGCTCGCGCCGGGCGCGCCAGAGTGTGGCGCGGTTGGGTGTGGTCCGTACTGCCACTGAGTGTATCGCCCAGCGCCGCGTGCCTACCCCCCTCGTTCGCACGGCTCGCGGGCTAGCCGTTCGGCCAGGGCCGGCGGTTGAAACCCATGGTTGACAGAATGTCGCGTTACCTGTTATATTTGAGTAGAACGTGGGTTCTATGACGATCAGGTGGTGTTTCAACTACAACGGCGGCGGTGGTTATCCGCGGGAAGCGTCCAGAGGAGGCAGGTTATGACGGCGAATTTGAGTGACAATCAGGCACGGATTTACAGCTTCATTCAGGAATACACGCGCAGTGAGGGCCGGCCTCCAACCAACCGCGAGATCGGCGCCGCGGTGAGCATTGCCTCGACGGGACATGTGGACTACCACCTGACGGTGCTGGAGAGGAAGGGTCTCATCCAGCGCGACCGCAGAAAGAGCCGCGGTATTCGGATCGCGCAGCCGGATATGCGCGGGCTGACGATCGCCGGGACAATTGCCGCTGGCGAACCGCTGGATATTTATCAGGATGAGCCGCGCGAAGCGCTCGATCTGGGCGCGCATACGCGCGAATATGTGTTGCTGGTGCGCGGCGATTCGATGGTGGACGACCACATCGCCAGCGGTGACTATGTACTGATCGATCCCGACGCCTATGTATCGGAGGGCGACATCATCGTGGCGACCCGCAAGACGGGAAGCGGCGACGCCGGCGCGGCGACATTGAAACGGCTGTATCGGGAGACGGGACGCATACGGCTGCAGCCCGCGAATGCCACGATGGACCCAATCTATGTGGCGGCGGCGGAATGGGACCGTGAGTGGGAGGTCCAGGGCAAGGTCACGGCGGTCTACCGTCGCTGTTAACGCCGCTGCTAACGAGCGCCCTGAAATTGAAGGTCACGGTCAATCAATATTCATGCGCGCCTGTCTACTCGCGCGGTCCATTACTGTACTTCGGACCCCTGGCTTGATCAAGCCAGGGGTCCGACCTTACTACAACACCATACGGAGCGCGGCAGGTTTGGCAGTCGCGTCGAACTCTTGCGGCCGCACCTGTGCCAATGCGATAACCCGGGCGCGACGCTACGGCAGCGGCGGCTCGGTTGACTGGTCTGGCGAAACATCCTGTCCGCCCATCTGTTCGCGCAGGATGTCGTCGTCGGTCACCGGCATGGCGGTGTCTCGAACGTCGTCGGTCATCGGCGCGGCGGAAGCCAGGGCGCCGGTAGGCGGCTGATCCCACTTCACGTTGTGGAGGTCATCCTTCGACAGATAGAGCCGGATACCGTCGCTATGCGCGCCGGCGATGGCATCCAGCGGGACATACACGTCCTTGTGAATGAGCAGTCCCTGCTCCATCACGAAGTAGGCTTGCCGCTCATCGTACGTCTTTACTGTGCCGAGTTTAGCGCCCTTGGAATCGTAGACCGTCGTGCCCGCCATGGGTGGCGGCGCGTTCGGGTCGCGCGGGATGTCCACATTGTTCGAGTTGTTCACCATCTCGTTTCCTTTCCGGCTCGCCGATTTGGAGGGCGGGCTGGACGGACTAGATGCGCAAGGATCATGCCAGGTCGTCCGCCGGCCGCTCAGGCGAACAGGTTGGCTAGCGCCACCCACTCGTACACCGTCATCGGTCCAGACTGGTTGGCAACCATTTCGACCCACGGTCGGAAAGGCATAGGACACCCTTGACGCCGAAAACGTCACGATGGCGGAGGGACTGGGATTCGAACCCAGGAGGCTTTCACCTAGCGGTTTTCAAGACCGCCGCAATCGACCGCTCTGCCATCCCTCCAGGTGACGCGCTGGCGCGTGTCCGGGCATCATTATACCATGTGCTGTCCGTGGCAATCGGTGCTTCTCGGCTCGGATGTGGGTTAACGCAGAGCGCAGACCCAGAGCGCACACCCATGCGACACTACGGAACTCAACCGATCCCCCGAATGCCGTAGGACTGCCGCGCTACCGTCGCATCAAGACTCAGGTCGCATCTCGCTGAATCCGGCGTATTCCGCCAGGGCGGGGGGCAGCGCCACGCTGCCATCGGCGCGCTGGCCGTTTTCGAGCAGCGCCGCTAGCGTGCGGCCGATGGCCAGCGCCGACCCGTTGAGCGTGTGTGGGTAACGCGGGCGACCGCCGCTTGCCGGACGATAGCGTATCCGCGCGCGCCGCGACTGGAACGGCCCGCAGTCGCTGATCGACGAGATCTCGACGTAGGCGTGCTGGCCGGGCAGCCAGACCTCCAGGTCGTGCGTGCGGTGTGCGCTGAAGGGGAGCTCGCCCGCGCACAGTGCCACCACGCGATAGGGCAGATCCAACGCGCGCAGCACCGCCTCGGCATCCGCCTGGATCGTGTCTAAGGCGGCATCGGCATCTTCGGGGATAGCGAAACGCACCAACTCCACTTTGTCGAACTGATGCTGGCGCATCAGGCCACGCGTGGCCCTGCCTGCCGAGCCAGCCTCGCGACGGAACGCGGGCGCGCAGGCGGTGTAGGCTAGCGGCAGCTGCGCCTGGGGCAGCGTTTCGCCGGCGTGCAGGCCCACCAACTGCACCTCGGCCGTCGGGCTGAGATACAGCTGATCGGCGGGTAGACTAAAGAGATCGCCGGCAAAGTGGGGCAGATGGCCGGTCGCCTCCAGGCTGGCAGGCCGCAACAGGTGGGGTGGCGCGACCTCAATGTAACCACGCCGCGTGGCGCTGTCCAGCATCAATGCGGCCAGCGCGCGCGCCAGCCGGGCGCCGGCGCCCAGCAACAAGGGAAAACGGGTTCCGGCCAGCTTGGTGGCGCGCTCCGCATTCAGAATGCCCAGCGCCGCGCCAAGTTCCCAGTGGGGACGCGGGGTGAAGCTGAACGCTGGTATCGTGCCCCAGCGGTTGAGCTCAACATTCTGGTCGGCGCTCGCGCCATCGGGCACGCGTGGATCGGGCAGGTTGGGCAGCGCCAGTAAACAGGTGCGCGCCGCGAGCTCCGTCTGGGTCAGCGCGCCTTGCGCCTGGTCGAGGGCCGCGCGTGACGCGTCGCCGGTAGCGACGGCCAGGGTCAGGCGATCGCGCTCCGTGGCGAGCGCGCGGCGGCGCGCATCCAACTCGCGCCAGGCATCGAGCGCGGCTTCCGCGCCAGCGCCGGCGTGGCGGCGGCGCAACCCGGCACGCACCATCTCGGGCCGCGCGTGTACCAGCCGCTCGTCGAGCATCAGCCGCCGCTCTCCACGCGCTTGAGGAAGCGCGCCAGGTCGATGCGGGCGCGCTCATGGATGCCCTCGCCGATCAGGCGATGCTCGTCGTGCGCGCTCACGCGGAAGACGAAACGCCGCCCGTCGATCTCGACCAGCTCGGCAGTGGCCACCACCTGCTCGCCAATCGGCGTGGCCGCCAGGTGGCGCACGTTCACCACGGTGCCCACCGTCGAGTCGCCGTCCGGCAACTCGTGCTCCACTGCCTGCCAGGCGGCGTTCTCCATCAGCCCGATCATCACCGGTGTCGCCAGCACGTGCACCCCACCCGCGCCGAATTTCGCGGCGGTTTGCTCCTCGCCCACTGTCAGCGTTGCCTCGCCCCGTAGTCCGATCTCCAGTGCCACGCCCAGCTCCCTTCGCGCCGTTGCGGCCGTGCGCGCCAATCGCTGGCGCGTCTCTGAATCAACATTCTATCCGTTTTCGCGCAAGGAGGTGCGGGGAGTTGCCGATGCGCTGGAGCGTGGATCAAGCGAGCTAGGGATGTCGGTGGCCAGCCAATTCCATGATAATGGCGAAGATGATGAGGGCGCCGACGCCGGCAAAGATCGTCCAGGTCATCAGCATCGCGCCGCGTGAAGGGGCATTGCGCGCGGGGCCATACCCCTGACCAGGCAGCATAAAGCGGCGTTGATCCCACGCGTCTTTGCTGTAGATGAACGGATAGGGGTCGGCAGATCGCGGTGCGTCGGACAGATGGACGTGTCGGTGGTCGCGCGGCGGGGGCGCGTGCTCGTGACGACGATCGGGTGTCGGCTCGCTGTGGTGCTGGTGCGTCGGCGCATGAGGCGGCGCATGTTCGTGATCGTGGTGATCGTGATCGTGGTGGTGCTGGTGATGTTCGTCAGCCACGTAGCCCTCCCAGGAGATCGGCGCGTGCTCGCCGAGGGTGGTGCGATTTCGTCGCGGCCAGGGTCAGTCGCTCCACGAGATGCTATGCGGGTGATCTTAGTTGGTTACGCGGCTGGCGCTGGCTGTCGCGCCGCGACTAACGGAGATCGGGATCGGGCGGCCAGTCGTCGTCGTGGGCGGGCGCGGCATCGCGTAGCGTGCGCGCGGGCGGCTCGTCGCGCCGGGAGCGCGCGCCAGGACGGCCGCGGTCCCAGCGCGGCGCGGGCATGGGTGACGGCACGGGATGACGACCCGAGCGATTGCCAGGCATGCGATAGCTGCCAGTGCGCCCGGGGGTATTGCCGGGATCGCCGACCCACGGCGGCAGTGTGCCGGGTGGCGCCGCGCCATTCCGTTGCGCCCCCATCTCAGCACGCTGCGCCCGCCCGGCGCCAGGTGCACCACCTGCGTCGTTGTCCATGGCGCCAGCGTCCCATTCGTAGGGATGGTATCCAGAAGGTGACTGGGCGGCGGCTGGAGTGCGCCGGGTGGGCATGCCTGGCGGAGACATGCCGCCGCGTCCTGGTGGCATGCCGCGCATGGGCTCGCGCGCGGCGTCCGCCGGACGGTTGCGGCCCAGCATGAGCAGCGCGATCAGTCCTAGCAGCAGCAGAATGGCGACGACGCTCGCGCCGATCACGGTCGCTAGCCCGCCAGGGATGCGCGCGATGACGCGCTGGACGCGCGCGCCCAATGAGGACCCGGTGGGCACCGCTGGCACAGTGCTCGGCGCCGGTTGCGCTGCCTTGGTCGCGATGGGCGTCGCCGCGGTCTGCGTCGGCGCCACGGTTGGTAGCGGCGTGCTGACTGGGCCAGTGGCAGCGCCCGTGCAGGCGGTGCCGCTTTGCGAGTCTGTGGTGGGCGCGACCCAGAAGCTGGCGCTGGCCGTGTTGGTGCCGTCTGAGGCTGAGAGGGTGGCACAGTACTTGTTGGTAGCAACCAGCGTCCACCAACTGGTGAAGCCGCCGGCGGCATCGGTCTTGCCGGTCAGTGGGGCCACGCCAGTCCCATCGCCCAGCGTGATGGTCAGTTGCGTCTGCGCGGCGAAGCCCGCGGCGATGGCCTGATATTGCGATTGGGTGGCGGTGCTTGCGTTCGTCTGTAAGGTCACCGTCAGCGTGGCCGGCGTTGCCGCATGTGCGATGAGGAGCGGCGCCCCAAGAAGCGCGAGCGCGCACAGCACCGCGAGCGAGACCGCCCGCGCCCCGCGCGAGACGTGTCGGGGAGCGGGTGTCGTTGGAAGCATAGCCCAGGCCTCCTCTGGTGAAGCGCATAGCAAGGGAATACGAGCGCGAGCACGCCGC
Organism: Ktedonobacterales bacterium; assembly: GCA_036000225.1. GTDB lineage: Bacteria > Chloroflexota > Ktedonobacteria > Ktedonobacterales > JADMIN01 > DASYGC01. The sequence continues at coordinate 7,692 of DASYGC010000106.1, forward strand.
CAGGCGGCATGACGCGGCACACGAGAGCGATCAGCAGTGGCACCCGCTATGGTCCACAGTATACATCAGTACGCGCGAAAGCACTCCGCGCATATCACTTGGGGGTGTGGAGACAGGCGGTGTCATAGCATTGCGCGGATATCGTACACTTATAACGGGGCCCAGAGCGACGCTGCGCTACACCCGTAGCGCAGCGTCGCCTCGACGCAAAACGGGGTGGGGTCTGTTGGTGCGCCCCGCTAGATCCGGCGCGCTGGGCGCCGCTGTCCCACGTTGTCTGGCCGAAGCGCTGGCCAGCGTTGATGAGCGTGACGGTGTTCTGATGAGTGTACCGAGTGAGGATGCTTCTGTGACGAGCGCGACGAGTCTGCCCAAACGCGGCGAGGTGCGCCAGGAAGATACCTGGGATCTCGAAACGATCTATCCAACCGACGCTGACTGGGAGCGCGATTTCGCGGCAGTGACCGCGCAATTGCCTGCGCTGGCGCGATTCCAGGGACACGTGGGCGAGAATGCTCAGACGCTGCTCGAGACGTTACGCGCGCGCGATGATACCGCACGCATGTTGGA
>DASYGC010000107.1:0-7492 GCA_036000225.1 Ktedonobacterales bacterium
TACGGAGAGATAACGGGGCCGGAGCGCACGGGTGTGCGCGACGACGAAAGATAACGGGGCCGGAGCGCACACCCGTGCGCGACTACGAACCGCGAATGATCGCCGGAATGTCGTCCATCAGTCGCTGTCGCCGCTGGCGGCCCGGATGGCGTCGGGGGTGGTGGGGCCGTGGAGGATCCAGGCGATGCCCGCGGCCAGCAGCGCGCCGGCCAGCGGACCGACGAAGTAGATCCAGATCGTACTGAGGTCGCCACCGACGAGCGCGGGGCCCAGTGAACGGGCGGAGTTCATCGAGGCGCCGCTAATGGGGCTGGCGAACAGGCCCGCCAGTGCGATGGTGCCGCCGACAGCAAGCGCCGCGTTGTGGCCGGTGAGGCGGGCATTGTGCGCGGTGCCCAGGATGACGGTGACGAGGAGGGTCGTCAGTACGATCTCCATCACCAGCGCGGGCAGCGGACCGAGGGCGGGGTTGGGCCGCGTGGCGCCGAGGTGGCCGACGTTGCCGAAGAGCAGACGGAGCAGGACCGATGCCAGGATCGCGCCCAGAAATTGCGCGATGACGTAGCCGGGCACGCGCTTCCACGGGAAGTCGCCGCGCAAGGTGAAGGCCAGGGTAACGCCGGGGTTCAGATGCGCGCCGGAGACATCGCCCAGGGTGTAGATCATGGCCATCACCAGCAGCCCCGGCGCGACGACTTTCGCGGGCTGGCCGAGGGATTGGCCGGTGGCGGCGCCGATGACGTCGCCGCCGGCCGCCACGAAGGTCAGCAGGAAGGTGCCCAGCAGTTCGGCGAAGAGCCGCCGCCCTTCCAGTGAGGCATCGTGCGGGTCGGTGTGGAAGTTCGGCTGCCACCCGGCACGGCGCGCAGCGGGGTGCGGTGTTGCGGGTTGATCGGCTGGCATGGTGGGCCGCCTTTCCTGGGGCCGGAGCAAAGCATCTCCGCGTGGGAGCATACCAGATCGTGGCCGGGTCACGGTCTGCCGGCGCTTGAGCGTTGTGAGCACATCCATGCGTCCACTGGACATCATGCTGAGCGAATGAATCCACGGGCATCCCCAGAGCGCATTCGGCATAACGAGTCTAGAGCGCACACCCGTGCGCGACGACGGAGATAACCAGACCCAGAGCGCACACCCGTGCGCGACGACGCAGAACGGCGAGGAAATCGCTTGGCGGGCGGGCGTCCACCGGACGCCGCTACGAAGGCCGGAGCGCGCATCAATGTGCCACAGCGCGGAACGACAGGCCCTCACGGCAGACATCCATCAACTGGGGACGCTCAGACCCAGCGCGCCGTCGCGTTTGCGGCGGACGACTTCGGCGGCGGCGTTCCACTCCAACTCGTCGAGCAGGGTGATCCAGTTGTCCCAGGCGCGGGCATAGCGCGGATCGAGGGCCACGGCCTGCTCCAGCGCGGCCAGCGCCTCCCAGGGCTGCAGCAGGTCGCGCAGCGCGAGGCCTTTGTTGTTCCAGGCTTTGGCGTATTTTGGATTGATGATCAGCGCCTGCTGGTAGGCGGCGAGCGCCTCCTCGGGGCGTTCCAGATCGGTGAGCGCGAGGCCCTTGCCATTCCAGGCGTAGGCGTAGCGGGCATCGAGCGCGAGTGCCTGCTCGTAGGCTTCGAGCGCGTCGGCGGGGCGGGCCAGGTCGCGCAGGGCATTGCCTTTGTTGTTCCAGGCGTAGGCGGAGAGCGGGTCGAGGAAGAGCGCCTCTTCGAGCGCGCGCAGGGCATCATCCGGCTGGCCTAGATCGCGCAGGGCGAGTCCTTTGCCGTTCCAGGCGTCCACCACCGCCGGGTCCAGCTCCAGCGCCTGTTCATAGGCGGCCAGGGCTTCGGCGGGCCGGCGCAGATCGGCCAGCACGTTGCCCTGATTGGCCCAGTAGTCCGGGTCGGTAGCATCCAGCGCCAGGGCGCGCTGGTAGGCGGCCAGGGCTTCGGCGGGCCGGCGCAGATCGGCCAGCACGTTGCCCTGATTGGCCCAGTAGTCGGCGTTCTGGGGATCGAGGGTCAGGGCCTGCTCGAAGGCGGCCAGCGCATCGTCCAGCCGCGACAGGTCGCGCAGGACGATGCCGCGGTTGTTCCAGGTGCTGGCGTCCTGTGGGTCGAAGGCCAGCGCGCGCTCGTAGGCTTCGAGCGCCTCGGTGGTCTGCCGCAGGTTGTGCAGCGCATCGCCGCGGTTGCGCCAGGTGGCGGCATCCTGTGGATCGAGCGCCAGGGCGCGGTCGTAGGCGGCAAGCGATTCGGCCACGCGCTCCAGGTCGCAGAGCGTGCTACCCTTGCCGTTCCAGGCAGGGGCGGAGCGGGCATCGAGCGCGAGGGCGCGCTCGAACGCCAGCAACGCGTCGTCGGGGCGCTCCAGATCGCGCAGGGCAGTGCCCAGGTTCACCCAGGCCGAAACCAGCTCCGGTTCGAGCGCCAGGGCTCGCTCGTAGGCTACGACGGCCTCGGCCGGCCGCTGCAGATCGGCCAGCGCCAGGCCCTTGCGCGCCCAGAAGTTGGCGGCGCCGGGATCGAGCGCGATGGCCCGCTCGAAGTCCGCCAGCGCCTGCTCGGGCCGGCCCAGATCATAGAGTGCGAAGCCGCGATTGTACCAGGCGAAGGCGTACTCGGGGGCGAGGGTCAGCGCGCGCTCGAAGGCGGGCACGGCGTCGTGCGCGCGGCGCAACTCACCGAGCGCGCTGCCGGTGCGATTCCAGGCGATGGCTGAGCGGGGATCGAGCGCGATGGCCCGTTCGTAGGCCGCTACTGCCTCGGCGGGGCGGTGCAGATCGTAGAGCGCGAGCCCGTTGCTGGTCCAGTAGCGCGGCTGCTGGGCATCGAGCGCGACCGCGCGCTCGAAGGCGGCCAGCGCCTCCTCGCGCCGGAGCTGCGCGCGCAGGCCGCAGCCGCGCCGCCACGCCTGCGCGGCGCTGGCAGTGGTGGCAAGTGGTGGCGCGGCTGGCGTGCTCGCGGGTACGAGCGCCAGCGCTTGAATCAGACGCGTGGCCGCCTCGTCAGCGGGCAGCGCGGGCAGGACGGCGTCATCCTCCGCCGCATCCAGGGTCCACACGCCGCGCCAGGCTGGCGGCAGCGCGCAGGGCCGCGCCATCAACGCCAGGACGAGGCGCTCAGGCTGCCACGCACTCAGCGACAGGGCCAGCTCGACATCGTGGCGCAGCCAGGACTTGAGGATGGCAGCGGGTGAGGCGACGACGAGGAAGATTGGCCGGGCGCGCAGTTCACGTTCGCTGGTCATGACGAGCGCACCGGTGCCGGGGTCGCGCTCGCCGTGGCAGACATCGGCGCCAGCCTGGCGCAACGCCGCGACGAGCGTGCGCCACCAGGGGCGATCCTCCTGCGTGGCGCAGACCAGCAGACGGGCAGCCTGAGCCATGCGGTCCTCCCTGGCCGGCGTCGATCGGGCGTCGTGTGATTCCCATATACGAACCGGCACGGTTCAGTATAGGTCAGGTGAGGCGCGCTGGCAACACGCGTGGACTATGGATCAGGGTGATGCAGTGGTGGATGTCACGGCGCATCATTGAATTTCACGGCTCATTGGCTCCGGCGAACTGGGTGGTGGGCGAGGACGCGGGCTGAAGACCCCGCTGCTCATCCGGTGCCGGCGAGGGGAGCGGCTGGCAGGCGCCACGCGAGCTCGCCCCCAGTATGGCGCGTCTCTGTGAGCGGTCGCTGCCGCTTGTGTTTGGGGTGTGAGTCAGTCCCACTGTGGCGCCACACCACCCCACACCTGCCGCATGGTTGCGGTTGACAGCGCGTGTACACTGGGGAGGTATCCGGCGCCGGGGGTGAGCGCGGGCGTCCACCGGGCGCCCACCGGACGCCCCTACCGAGTGTTTACCAGGCGTTCCCTGGAGTGCGGCAGCACCCCTACCGCATGAACCCGAGGTCGCATGAAGGGGTACGCATACCGAGGCCCAGAGCGCACACCCGTGCGCCACTACGCAACGCAAGCGATCACCCGAACTGGGTATGATGTCCCGGTGGCGGCATCGAGGATGTGAGCGCATGGCTGGACTGGAAGGCGCGCGGCTGGGAAGCTGGCTGATCCAGCGGCGCATCGGCACGACGGGTGACATCTATCTGGCCCAGTCGCCCGATCCGGGGACGGCGGTGGCCCTCAAGATCATCCCGCGCGCCATCGATGCGATTACCGGCGCGAAGCACGCGCGGCTGGCACAGACGCTGGCCGCGCAGGTGCGGACGCTGGCGGGCCTGAATCAGCCGAACGTGCTGCCGGTCTACGATTTTGGTGAGCAAGACGGCACCTATTACCTGGCGATGGCCTACGTGCCCGACGGCTCGCTGGCCGACGTGATTGGCCCCGGCTCGCGGCGCCGCCTCAGCCTTCCGCTGGCACCGCCGCTGGTGGCGAGCATCGTGGAACAGGCGGCAGCCGGGCTGCAGGCCGCGCATGACCAGGGCATCCTCCATGGCAATATCAAGCCCAGCAATTTGTTGACGTTCGCCTTGCTCGATGCCGATCAACCGGTGGCGACGCAGGTGCAGGTCTTCGTGGCGGACTTTGGCACGGCGGATTTCGCCACGCGGTCGGCGGCGCAGGTGGGGGATGTTGATGCGCCACTGTATGTCGCGCCGGAACAGGATCGCGGCCAGGCTGGCTTCGCCAGCGATCAGTATGCGCTGGCGTGTGTGGCCTACCTGCTGCTGACCGGCCGGCCGGCGTTTGCCGGATCGGCGAGCATGACGTATGGTCTGGTGCCCGTCAGATTGCCACCGCCCAGCCATATCAACGCCAGTCTGCCGCCAGCGATCGACGCGGCGCTGGCACGGGCGCTGGCGGCCGATCCGCGGGAACGCTACCCGCGAGTCGCGGACCTGGCGCAGGCGCTGCGGGTGTTAGTCGGGACAGCGCCCGCGGCACCGACCGGGCGGCCGCGGACGCCGCCCTGGCTGCACATGACGATGCCCATGCCGGCGCAGCCGGCTGACACACTCGACGGAGGGGCATGGCCCGAGGCCACGAGCCAGGGGTTGATGCCGATCCCACACGCGGGATTGCACCCGCTGGCCGGCATGACGCAAGTGTCTGACAAGCGGTTTGCCCGTCGACCAGGCGGCAGCGGGGGCATTGGGGGCAGCGCGCTGACGCGCCGCCAACTGCTGCTGGGCGCCGTGGTCGCGGGCGGGCTGGTCGTCGTGGGCGGTGTCGCGCTCAACCAGATGGGGCTGCTGCCCTTCGGCATGTCAGGCGACTCGGTGGGGATCTACCAGCCGGCGAACTCGATTTTCGTGCTCAAGGCTGATCTGGGCACCGATACGCAGGTCACGACGGTGGCGTTCGGGCGGGCTGGTGACCTGCCGGTGGTGGGCAATTGGACGGGCAGAGGTTTTGATACGGTGGGTGTGTTTCGCCCCAGCACAGGCACCTTCTATCTGCTCGACGCCAACCAGACGGGTGCGGCGGTGGCGCATACGGTGGCCTTTGGCCAGCGTGGCGATGTGCCCATCACCGGCGATTGGGCGGGCAAGGGACGCGACGGGATTGGGGTTTTTCGGCCGGCGACGCGCACGTTCTACCTCAAGACGGCCTTGAGTAGTGGGCCGCCGGACTATAGCTTCGCGTTTGGGCGGACGGGCGATATCCCGCTGGCGGGCGATTGGCATGGCGATGGCGCGACGGGCGTTGGGGTGTACCGGCCCGCCAACGGCACGTTCTATCTGCTACGCACCGTGTGCAACCACTGCGCTCCTGGGACGGATTACACGGTGCGCCTCAGTCAGACGCCTGGCGCACACGATCTGCCGTTTACCGGCGATTGGTCGCGCGCCGGCGTCACGGGGCTGGGGCTGTTCCGTCCGGCGAGCGGGACGATGCTGCGCAAGGATGACGCGACGCACGGGGGCGCCGCTGACCGGTCGCTGAGCTTCGGGCAGGCAGGCGATATCCCGTTAGGTGGACGGTGGGCGTAGACGCGCACCCCTAGCGCAGGGTGAGGTGTTGGCCCAGGATGGTCCAGAAGAGTGACCAGATGAAAGCGGCCGAGGCGAGGGCGAAGGGTGCCCACGCGCGCCAGCCTTCGCCGCGACTGCGGTGCGTCTCTTCGTGCGCGCGAAAGGTCGCGGCGGTGACGTAATCGTGCAGGTCATCGCGCGTGGCGGCCGCGGCTACACGATCGCTCAGATCATGAATTTCGGCGCGAATGGCGCGCAGTTCGGCGAGCACAGCCTCGTCGATGCCCGCGCCGGGCATGCCTCCCCAACGCATTTCAGCCTCCCCCTCCTCCACCGAACTTCCAGGTCAGCGGGCGTACAATAATGATCTCTCGCGAACAACATGACCGGTCATACTCAGTTCGGATGAAGGATTACGCATCGTGGGTCTGGGCGTCCACCGGACGCCGCTACGAAGCGACAGCAATCATCCGAAAGTGGTGTAACCCGTACGGCCCGACGGCAACAATGCCACAATGTGCCACAGCATATTTCACCCTTTCACCACGCTGTGTCGGAACGCCCCAGTGCAACCGGTCCCGATGCCACCATGTGCCACAGGTATTTCGCGGTCGCCGTTCGATCGTTCGCCCCCCTCTCATCTGGGATAGAGATACAATGGCGAGTATTGCACCTCGGCATACAGCCCCAGTACCGCCGCGTTCTGATCGTAGACCACCGCCGCGATCTGATTGACCCCTCCAACTTGCCCGCTCAGTTGCAAGCTAGGATCCAGCGTCAGCGCCGCATCCGCCGCGCTGTTGACGTTGATCGCCCCCGTGCCCTGGGTTCCTGGCCCGCCCCCGCCATGCCCTGGATTCGGCGTCGAGGAACCCTCCAGGCTGTAGCTCCAGCTGGGCCCATCGCCCGCCCCCGCCCGGTTGAGCAGCAGCCCATCGAGGTAGACCCACAGCCACTGTCCCGTCACCGCCCCCACGCTATTGCTGGGATTGTTCACCACCCCCAGCAGCAGCGACCCATCCACTGGCAGCAACATCTGCCAGTCAGCATCCGCCTCGTAGGTCGTGACGCCGCTACCCACGATCTCTGGCCGTGGCACCACGTAGAGCTGCGCCGGGTCCGAGAGCGCCCCCGCGGCAAAGGGAGGAATCGAGACTTGCCCCGCATCCACCACCGTCCACGTATTGCCCGCGGCGAACGGCTGCACATAGGGCCCGAAGTACGTCCCCACACTTTTCGCCGTCCCCACATCCGTGTACCACGGATCGAGATCCTCATCCGCCTTTATCCGAACATTCACCGCGGTGGCGCTCACATCCTGTGTGCGCAGCCGCGCCAGCAGATGATACACTCCCAGCGCGTCCCCCACCTGCGGGGAAACCACGCGCGGCGCCCATGCCAGGCTGTTGTTGGCGGAGTCCCGCACATAGCTGCCGCCGTGCGCTGTCGCGTCGGCAACCTCCACCGCCGGTGTGCCCTCGCCGGTCCCGTAGAACCCCACCGCCTCGCCCGTCAGCAGCCCCTTCGCGCTCACCTGCCCCCGCCGCCCCAGCGCATAGGTCAGCGTCGAGCCC
>DASYGC010000108.1:0-3020 GCA_036000225.1 Ktedonobacterales bacterium
CGCATGCGCGCCACACCCACAAAGGCGAACTTCTCATCCTCATACGACAGCTCGCCACCCTTGACCTGCCGGTGCAGTCGCGAGCGCGCGACGCGCTGCGCGAAATGGCACCAGTTGCCCTCCGCCATGGGGCATGGCTCATCGTGCGGGCACGGCGCGATCGTCTTCGCGCCTGCGGCGAGCAGCTGATCGCGCGCCTGGCGTACCCGCGCGAATCCGCCCGGCGTTCCCGGCTCGACGATCACCAGCGTGCCATGTGCGTGCTCCCAGAGCGCACCGACGAACTGCTCGCGCTGCGCGTCAGGCAGCTCCCCCACCACGTAGGCCGCCAGCACCAGATCATGGGGTTCGTCCTCCCAGGTGGCGCTCAGGTCGTCAGCGCGCCACCTGGCTTGCGCCATCGCGCCTGGCGCCGCCAGGCGCGCCAGTCGCTGGCCCAACGCGCGCATCTCGGGTTCGCGCTCCATCAGCGTGATACGCTCCAATTCCGGCCAGATGGCGCTTGCCGCCCACATTCCCGTGCCAGGGCCCGCTCCCACGTCCAGACACGACCGCGGTGCCCACTCTGGTAGGCGCGCCCGCACCTGCGTGAGCGCCGCGGACACCGCGCCAAACGTGGCCGGCAGCCGCACCGCCGCATAGGCCGCGACCTCCTCGCGCGAGCGCGCGAAGCGCCCACCGCTGGCGGGCGCGCCGGTGCGATAGCGTTGCGACAGAGTGGCGGCCAGCGCCGCCAATCGCCGGGCCGGCAGCGACTCCAGCTCGTCGTCGAGCGCGGCGCGCAAGTCTGGTGGCAGCTCCATGTGCGATACCCTCTGGCAATAGGATACACGATGGCGCCGTTGCGCTGTCTCGAATGCGCGGCGTCCACTCGGTTGCGCCATTCCGCCAGGGCGCACAGCGATTAACCACACGATCGTACGCATCAGTGAGAATCGGCGGCTACTGGCTGTCTCTTTCTCTGATTTTGCGCCAGCCGCCAGCGCGGTTGTTGGCGATTACGGCCCGCAAGAGGCTCACAAGCGCGCGCTCGTTGAGAGTGTCGCCCTGGCGCACCTGAATCGCCCGCGCGGTCAGGTTGCCCTGCCCCTGGTTGATGATGCTTTCAGGATCGGGTGCGATGGGGTCATAGATGAAGACGTCGAGATGGTCCTTGGCCCCAAGCAGTGCGCAAATATTGCCATCTAGCGTAAAATAGGGCTGTTTGCTCCGCTTGATGGTCTCGGTGACATCTGGGTCGGCGGCATGCGCCAGGTCCCGCACGCGGCGGCATATGACCTGCTGCCAAGCAGGGAGTGTATTGATATAGTGGTCGACGCGGGGATCGGTGTGGTACGCGCTCATGGGTTTATGGTATCACACGCCATGGCTGATATCACACCGTCCCGAGCGCCATGGCTGAGGGCGACCGCATGGCCGCCCTCTTTCGCTACGATAGGCACCAGCGCCGGGCCGCCGGTGGCGCGCCGCTCACATCGCCGCCTTGCGGATCGACTGCGTGGCCCAGAGCAGCGCCAGCAGCGCCAGCACCGCAAAGATGACGAAGGCGCGGATGACGACATCGGCGCCCAGACTCCCGGCGACCAGCGCCCGCGCGGCATCCACCGCATAGGCGAACGGATTGGCTTTGGCCACGCGCTGCAGCAGCTCGGGCGCCAGCGAGAGCGGCAACATGATCCCCGACAGCAGCATCAACGGCAGCACGAATAGATTGACGGTTGCCGCCAGCGCGCTCTCGTTCTTGAGCAGCAAAGCGATCGCGTACGAGCACGATCCCATCATCAGGCCACTCATCAACAGCAGCACCAGCAGCAGCAACAGCCCACCCATGTTGGGCCGGAAGCCCAGTATCCAGCCGATGCCCACCAGCAGCACCGTCTGTGCCAGCAGGTTCACCAGATCAACAGCGATCATGCCAAGCATCAGCGCCAGGCGGTTGACGGGTGTCACCCGCAGCCGCTCGATCACGCCTTCGCGCAGGCGTGTGATGATGCCAAAGCCGGCGAAGCCCGTGCCGAAGATCGCCATCATCATCATCAAACCCGGTGTGAAGATGTTATACGCCCCGCCTCGGGGGAAGCCTGGCACTCCCACCAGGTTCTTCAGCAGCGGCGCGAACAGCAACATATAGCAGACGGGCTGAAACAGCCCAATGAACACCCAGGCCGGATTGCGCAACGTCACGCGCAAGGTCGAGCCAAACATCAGCCAGCTATCGCGCAGCAGTTTCATGATCGTTCGTATGCCTTTCGTCTCTGCTCCCAAGTCTCCGCACTCTCCGCACTCCGCCACGTTTCCAGATCTCTGCAGTCCGCGAAGGTGGACTTTGCGGCGGAACGCCTCCCGCCGCGGATTCACCCGCCCGTGCCCTGGCGGCATGGCTCCTGCCGCGATTTCAATCGCCCGGGTCCCCCAGAACGCTCACGCGCTGGCCTCAGGTTCACGCAGCGAGCGGCCCGTCAGCCGCAGGAACACATCGTCCAGCGTCGGGCGCGCCAGTGTCACCGTGCGGATCACCGTCCCGTTGCGGTCGAGCAGGCGCAAGACATCCGGCAGCACCTCCTCGCCGCGCTCGACGTAGAGTTGCAGGCCGCCCTCGGTCGTTTGCAGTTCGCGCATGAACGGCTCGGCGCGCAACAGGTCGCTGACTCGCGTCGCCGCGCCATTGTGCACATCCAGCCCCAGCGAGATGATGTCGCCGGCAATCTGCTGCTTGAGCGCGTTGGGCGTGTCCACACTGACAATCTTGCCATTGTCGATGATCGCCAGGTGGTCGCACAGTCCATCGGCCTCATCCATATAGTGGGTGGTGAGGAAGATGGTTATCCCTTCGGCGCGCAGGCGGCGCACCTCATCCCAGATGCGCACGCGGCTCTGTGGATCGAGGCCAGTGGTCGGCTCGTCCAGGAAGAGCAGTTGCGGCCGGTGCATCATGCCCAGCGCGATGTCGAGCCGGCGGCGCTGCCCACCCGAATAGGTGCGCGCCAGCCGGTCGGCGAATGCTTCCAGGTCGAGCTTGG
>DASYGC010000109.1:0-2498 GCA_036000225.1 Ktedonobacterales bacterium
ACCGCCTGGCGCCGCGCTCGCGGCACGCTCGTCACCGCTGATCCCCGCGCCGGGTGTCAGCAGCGCGGCCAGCGCCTGATGCACCGCATCCTCCGAGACGCCCAGGTGCTCGGCGAGCAGCCGCGGTGGCAGGCCCGGCTGCACGTCGTCGCCCAAAAAGAGCGCGCGCAGCGTCGTCAGCGGCAACAGCAGCGCCGCGGCGAACGCGTTGGCTTCGCTCTCGCGCCGCGCCCGGGCGCTGTACGTCTGGCCCGGACGCAGCGCCTCATCGCTCAGGCTCAGCGGATCGAGTGGGGCATCTAGATCAATGCTGTCGCAGGGATCGGCAGCCGCGCTCTCGCCATCGCCCTGGAACTGGATCGTGTCGCCGGTCGTGGCGGCGTCCCAATCGAGCAGCGCGGCAACCGGTGCGGGCGGGCCAGCGACGCGGTGCAGCAAGGCATGACCCAGTTCGTGGGCCAGGGTGAAGCGACGCACCGGCTCGGGCAAGTCGTCGCGCAGGAAGATTAGGTCTTCGCCCGGTTCGAGCCAGCCCAGCGTCCCGCCACGGCGCGTCTCGGGGTGGAAGGTCGCCACCTCCAGGCCCAGGCGGGCCACCAGCGCATCCACCGGCGTCGCCACACCCGCGGGCGCGTCCGCCGCAGCCTGGCCAGCGGCGTGGCCAGCGGCGGTGATCTCGCTCCACCAGCGCAGCACGCGATGGGCGGCAAGACGCGGGCGGAGCAGGTCATCCACTACGAGCTCTCTCCTCTTGCTGGGGGTATTGCGCGCCTACCGGATGCCAGGTTGGGTGATCGTCCGCGGCGGCGGCCGGCCCGCTCGTCGTGGGGGCGACGTGCACTCGAGAGCGGGTGTCGCGACCCTCGCATTGTACCACAGCCGCGGGCAAAGCAGGCGGTGTTGACACTGTCCCCTGGGCGAAACGTTGTACAATGGAGAGCGTGGGCGCCTGGCGCACGTGGCACGTGATACCCAATCTCCCCAGTCCACGCAGGTGGACTTTTTTCGATCGCGCACGTGTGGCGCGGCGGCGGGCCCACAGGGACCAGGGGGTGGTGAGTGGCTCGGATGGTAGGCAGCGGCGGCGATGCGTTGCGACGCGGGGGGCACCGGCTGACTCCGCAGCGCCAGTTCGTCTTGCGTGTGTTGGAGCAGGCGGGGCACCATCTCTCCGCCGAGGAGATTTGCGCGCAGGTCCAACAGGTCTATCCCGGTATGAGCCTCTCCACCGTGTATCGCACGCTGGAACTGCTGGTCAACCTGGGCCTCGTCCTGGAAGCGCGCTTGCTTGGCGACCGGCACGTGTATGAACTGGCGGACGAGGCTGGCGAACACACCCATCTCATCTGCCGCGTCTGCGGCGCGGTGGACCACCCGAACGCGCTCGATCTGCACCGCTTGCGCTCGCGTCTGGCGACCGAAACCGGCTATACCAGCATCACGGTCAACGTCGTCGCAACGGGAGTCTGCCGTGTTTGCGCCGCCGCGCAGCAGGGCCCCAGCGTTCTGGTGCTGCCGTAGTCGGCCGTGGTCCGCCGAAGTCCGTCCGAGTCCGCCAGCGTCTGAGACGACAAAGACATGCCCGTGATCGGTGGCATTCCGTCGTGGCGACGCTGCACTATGGGTGTAGCGCAGCGTCGCTCTGGGTCCCGTGCTGCGCTGGCCTTCACCCGCACCGCGTCTCAGCCGCGCCTGGCCGCTGTCCTCTGCCAGCGCGCCAGGGCGACCAATAGCCCCGTCGCGGCCAGCGCGGCGCCGGCCGCCGCGAGCAGCGGCGCGGAGCGCGCGGGCGCTGGGGGCGCGGGAAGCAGCGCGCGGTCGTCAGCGGTGCTGGCCCGCCGGCGCGCAAGCTCCAGCTTCAGACTCTCCTCGCCACGGGCCATCGCCCAGCGGTGATTCGCCGCGAAGATCGGCTTCATCAGCCAGGAAAAGGTGCGCAGCAGCGGCTTGTCGGCGCGGATCAGCCAGTCGTAAGTAATATCCACCCACTCCCCATGCTGTTCCAGCGTCCAGATGCCGCGCCCCTCGAAGTCGCCGTGCGCCTCGATCGTGAAGCCTTCGGGCGGATGCGACTCCGTCACGCGGAACCACCAGCGCAGCGTATAGGGAAGCCAGCCCCGCGTGAACAGGTCTACTTCCGCGCCCAGCCCCTGGGCGTCGCCGGGCTTGAGCTGTCGCACGTCCAGGTAGACCGACGGCCACCAGCGCACCAGGCTGGGACCATCCGCCAGAATCCGCCCCACTTCGTCGCGCGTGCCGCGCACGTGCCACTGGGTGATGAAGTGATAGTCGTTGCTCGCCAACCCGCCGCCCCCTTCGCCGTTTTGCGTCTCGCGCCTCGCGTCTCATACACGAACACGCGCGCCATGTCCACGCAACCAGAAACGAGCGTGCGTGCCCTTCTATCGCATAGTCAGCGCAACCTGTGCCAGAATCCCGTCGTGTGACGGTCTGATCAGGTGCATCTAGGTCCAAGTCCTGAATACACGCCGCCAGCG